>JABEUL010000053.1 GCA_013044465.1 Acidimicrobiales bacterium | reverse complement strand
CTACACGGTCAATAACCTCACCAATGGAGACTCCTACCAGTTCCAAATAGCAGCTATTAATTCAGTTGGTCAAGGTCCTCTAACTACCTCAAATACAGTAGCTGTAAGTGGAGTGCAACTTAGCGTTACTTCAGCTTACGGAGCGCCAGGGAGTCTATTTGGATATTTTGGGACTAATGGTTTTGAACTAGATTGGATGTTATCGAATGGATCATCGTTTAAGGGAACTTATATAAATGTCCAAGACATGACAACTGGAACCACATCTACATACACGCAAAGTTCCAGTACTAGTAATTATTATTCCTTCATTGTTCCCTCAATAATTGCAGGTGATACCTATAAGTTTTCTTTAACGGGATTCGGAACAAACTGGATCACACCTCCAACTACACTAACGTTGACTATGCCTTCTCAAGGACAGGTTTGTACCGTTCCCGGTCCAGTTGGATACTTGAACAGCACATCAGATTACACAGGTTCGCTTAACTTAAGTTGGGGTGATGCCACCGTATCGAGCAGCTCACCAGATTGTGCCGTTGAAGGCTATGCCATAGTGACTTCGACTAGTCCAATTCAATATGTGTTCCTTGGAAATGTAACAACGTATAACGACTCCTTGTATTCGACCACCTCAAGCCAATTTTCTTCGATGGATGGATGTGGCGTTGTAAACAATCAGTACATGTGTGTCACCAACGCTGTAAATGTAACAATAGAGGTAGTCGCAATAAATATAGCCGGAGCGGGTCCAGGAACTTCAACCACCAATATGGTCGGAGATGTATCCCAAGCACCGTACCCCTATGGCTACTATGGCTACTATGGCTACTATGGCTATATGACATTTTAGCTTATGTAAAAATCATCCAGTAGGTGTTTGAGAAATCAGATTTACTAGATCAAGGCAAGTTCTTTGCCACCTTTGTGATGACAAAGAAGGGATTGCCAATTCTACAAGTATGCTCTGAATTCAGAGGGACTGACCAGAGCCTAGCTAAGCGAGAATTTGTGCAGAAAGTGATGTTTCCCAAAATTCAATCAATTCATGCAGACGTATTTGGCCATACCCCTCAAAATTCAAGTAGTCTCCACCAACTTTACCAATTTCATAAACCTGCGTCCCTCGTGATTTAGCTAGGCTCATCACCTGACTCACTTTGGTATTTGCGATAGAAGCAACTACTCTTCCAGGGAGCTCACTCCAAATCGCATAGGAAGGCATTTCAAATATGGTAGCTCCAATATGACCTTTGCCTCCTGCAATTACCATCTCTGCTATGGCGAGTGCCATTCCACCATCTCCAATATCCTGCCATCCAGCGATATTTCCAGAAGTAGCGAGCATTTTAAGAAGCTCTATTTGGTTTTGAATTTCATCTCTGTTTATTTCCGGCAGATAACCTCCGTGAAGTCCATGGATTTGTCTTCCCCATCTAGAACCTCCAAGTTGGAACTTCGCTTTACTTGATTCGGAAAACGGATCAGGTCCCCCAATCAATAAAATTGAATATTGCCCTATTTGATATTTGGGATCAGAACTAGAAGTTGAGTCACGCGTACTAGCTGCTAGTATCGGGTCTGGTACTTTTGCACTGTAATCTTCTGAAATACCTATCATCCCGATTACAGGCGTTGGATCGATATCTTTGCCATTGTGGGCGTTGTATAAACTTACGTTTCCTCCTACAACTGGCACTCCGAGCAAATCGCAACCTTCGCTTAGGCCGTCTACGATAGAAGAAAGTTGCCACATTACTTCTTTGTGCTCTGGATTTCCTAAGTTAAGACAGTTAACTACAGCCTCAGGATTGGCTCCAACGATAGCAATATTGGTTGCAGCCTCAATAGTAGTCAGCACTGTTCCATAGTGAGGATCTATTGCACACCACCCAGGGTTGCCATCGGTTGTAAGCGCTATTGCCTTTTTAGTTAATTTGACCCCCGGCGCATGAAGTCTCAAAAGAGCAGCGCCGGTTCCCGGGGATTTAATTGTATTCAGGAAGAGCTGATGGTCATATTGACGGTATATCCACGATGGGTTCATTATTAGCGCAAGTAATTCATCTCGGAAATGTGACTTAGTACTTTCAATTCTTTCCATGGGATCGTATCGCTTTAGATCGTCATCGAAATTCAGTGGTTTTAATTTGTCACGATCATAGAGCGGGGCATCTTCTGCGAGAGATGAAGCGGGAACATCTGCCAAAAGATCTCCTCCAAAACCATCGAATACTCGAAGTCTTCCGACGTTTTCCTCAGGAGCAGTTACGTGACCAATTACGCTTGAGCGCACTTCCCACTTATCACATATTTTTTGAACTTGTTCTAAGTTTTCGGGGGTCACGATCGCCAGCATTCTCTCCTGGCTCTCAGATGTCATAACCTCTACTGGGTTCATATTGGGCTCACGCCTGATTATCGCATTGACATCAACATCCATTCCAAGTCGAGCACGAGAGGCAGTCTCAGAAGTTGCACATGTAATCCCAGCACCCCCTAAGTCTTGGATCCCTACAACGAGTCCTGAGTCCAACAACTCCAAACAGGCCTCAATCAGCCGCTTTTCTTCGAAGGGATCTCCTACTTGAACACTTGGCAATTTAGCTTCATCATTATTTGAAGAATCAAAAGCTGCCGAAGCTAGAACACTCACACCACCGATGCCATCTCTCCCGGTTGCAGATCCTAGGAGGAGTGCGAGATTTCCAACTCCTGAAGCTTTACCCAGAACCAGTCTTTCTTTGGGAAGAACTCCAACGCACAAAACGTTAACCAGTGGATTTCCCGAGTAGCAATTCTCCATATGCAACTCACCCCCCACGGTTGGAACTCCAACCGAGTTTCCATAGGATGAAATTCCACGTACGATGCCTTCTAATAAGTATCTCTGCCTTGGGTTATCAAGTGGTCCAACATATAGCGGATCCATTATGGCAATAGGTCTTGCCCCCATCGTAAAAATGTCTCGAAGTATGCCGCCCGCACCAGTCGCTGCTCCTTGGGCTGGTTCGATTGCAGAGGGATGATTGTGGCTTTCCATTCGAATCGCTACTGCGACACCATCTCCTGCATCTATCACTCCCGCATTTTCACCAGGTCCCACCAGTACTCTTTCGCCCTTGGTGGGGAGTCTCTTCAGATGAATTCTTGAGGATTTGTATGAGCAGTGCTCACTCCACATGACAGAGTACATTGCAAGTTCGAGATCATTCGGCTCACGGCCTTGAATTTCATGTATTAGCTCAAATTCGCTATCTGTTAATCCAAGTGCTTGGTGAAGGGCAATATCCACAATAAGCACGATACATGGAAATTGGGTACGTAGCGTACAAAGCAGATCTTATTGAAGAAAATGGTCAAATTCATCAGATCTTAAATAAATTGGGCGCGAAATACTCAATAGGGCTAGAAATAACTATTGTGTTGACTTTAAATAACAACACACGGACATAGTTAATTACCTGGTAATTTGGGGGCGACTTGAAACTGTATTTTCTTGCTGGGATAATTGAGCTATGGCAGATAATTTACTTCCAAAGAGATCTCCAAAAGCACGTAAGAGCGCTTTAACTGCAGAGCACAAGAAGGCCTTGGCCACTGGGCGTGAGCAAGGAACTGTCGTAAGACGGTATCTTGAAGCACTTGATGCTGAAAGACCTAAAAGAGGTGGATCTAGACGCTCGCCTGAGGCAATTCAGAAGGCATTGGACGCTATCGATGAGAAAATTGCCAAAGCAAATGCCTTGGCTAGGCTGCAATTGAGCCAGGCTCGAAGAGAGTTGCAGGGCGAGCTAAAGCGAAAAGATTCCAATAAGTCATCTAATATTAGTGAATTAGAGGCAGAATTTGTCAAAGTCGCAGGCGGTTATGCCAAGCGCAAAGGTATATCATACGGTGCCTGGAGAGATGCAGGGGTAAGTTCGGAAGTTCTCCAGAAAGCTGGAATTCCAAGAACCAGACGCTAACATTGCGCCTCTGATAAACCATCAGTGTCCGCAAATTTGGATTGTTGAGCATTTGTTCAGAGTTTGAGATTTCAGCTAGATAGTTGGCCTTTGACGGCTTGAAAAACTTAGTTATGATTAAGTTTGCCTAAATTTCTAATGGAAAATGTGCACATCATATTTTTCCTGGCCTTTGGATCCAATCTAAGGTTAACTACGGCTTTGAAATTTCTGGCGTGCAACTCGATGGGGTCAGCCTTTTCATAGTGCGGAAGTTAAACCGTGACTGTGAGTGAAGCTACTCTTCTATAAGTTGAGGTCAATCACATACTAAATAAATCTGTGAAGTCATTGTCCAAGCTGAAGTCAGTCAGAGGAATCTTGTGAACTGGCAAGGTTCATGAATATCTGATTACATCGGTGGTTGGCTTTTCGTGGTTTGTGATTGCCTCTTCAAAATCAGCGCATAATTTATCGATTACCTTGCTATGAATCGGTGAAAACATTAGATGGAGACCTTTTGGACTGGTATTCAAGTTGAGATGCCACCCTTTTTTCTCCATTGCTTCCCCTACGCCATAAAGATCTATCACATCACTTTTAAGAGCTATGACCGGTCCGATCGGATTGCCAACCAGGTCGATTCCTTCGATTGTGCTAACAAGATCTTTAAACTTGCCCGTAACTTCCATTACTGATTTCATTAATTCGCAGTATCCCTCCACTCCTAAGTAGTTCATTACTGCCCAAGATGTGGCAATAGGTGCACCGGGTCTGGCTCCAGCAATTGCTGCCGATCCGTAAAGGCCAGATCCCCATCTGTCGTAAAGAAATACTTGATAGTCCATCCAATCATCATCTCTG
>JABEUL010000005.1 GCA_013044465.1 Acidimicrobiales bacterium | reverse complement strand
GCAATTAAATGTTTTCACCTAAATGACTCAGCCGTTCCGTTCGGATCCAACAGAGACCGCCATGCGAATCTGGGAAGCGGGGAAATTGGTAAATTACAGTTGGCTCATATCGTCGGATATAAAAAGTTTTCATCTCACCACGCAATCTTAGAAGTACCAGGTCCAAATGGAAAAGGTCCAGAAACTCCAGATATTAAGATGGCCAAGGCAATTGCCAAATTGGGTGAAAAAATCTGGTCTTAGACTCCTTGACCATGTCTTCCTCTGCCTTCTTGGAATCTTTTGGATCCTTCAATTGTCTCGCCAGAACGAATTGTTTCTAACCCCAGATGAACTTCTTTGGCCATAGCTTCGTCGATATCACTTCCCCATTGCAAATACGATGACAATCGATCGTTTCTCATGCAAAGCTGGGGAAATAATGAGATCTTTGCCGCTAGTTCTAGGCTGGCTTCAAGGGCACAAGACTCATCAACAAGTCTGTTTACCAGCCCCCACTCAAATGCTTCCGCTCCACCAACACCCCTACCTGTCAGGATCATATCTAAAGCTCTGCTGTGACCTATAAGTCTAGGTAGTCTTACAGTTCCGCCATCCACCAGAGGCACTCCCCACCTTCTGCAAAATACCCCAAATGTCGAAGAAGGTGTGGCGACCCTTAAATCACACCATATTGCCAATTCCAAACCTCCCGCTACTGCATATCCCTCCACTGCAGCTATTACTGGCTTTGACAACTTCATCCTCGTTATGCCAAGTGGACCAGGTCTGCTCAAGTCCTCCTCGACTTTGTTTCCCCTCCCGGAACCAATTGCTTTGAGATCGGCACCAGCACAGAAATTTCCCCCCTGCCCATAGAGAATGGCCACATTTAGCGCAGTGTTTTTTTCAAACTCTTCAAATGCCTCCATTAGCCCGTCCGCTGTCGGACCGTCTATTGCATTCCTCTGGTTGGGGCGATTAATTGAAACCACGAGAACCTCACCCTTGATTTCACTAGTAACTGGGTAGGAACTATCTTGATCCACCCAGCCTCCTTGCATACACTTTTTGAAGCGAACTCATAACAGTCTCTAAATTAGCTGCCAAACAGGAAAACTTCCATTTAAAAAAGCTTTTTATCCACAGCAATGTACTCACTCAGGAGATCTGGTCTATTTTGGTGTCGGAGGGGGGACTTGAACCCCCACGCCCTAGCGGGCACCAGCCCCTCAAGCTGGCGCGTCTGCCTATTCCGCCACTCCGACGTGGACCCGAAACTAATCGAGCGAATTAACTTTAGCCCGAATTTTATCCATATATTTGCCATTTAAGTAAAATCTGAACTCTTTTAGGATTTTTTTTAAACAAGGTGAATTTATGGGAATTCCGCAAAGGGGACTTTGGCCAGCGTGCGAGTGAGTCGAAATTAACCACCAGAGGTTGTCGTAGAGGAATTAACGCTAGTTGGCAGCAACTCTACCCAACTATTTGCATTCCAAAGTGGACCGAACATAGATCTGCTTGGCATAACGTTGGCAATGTTTGCGCTCCATGCGAATAACTCCGGCTCTTGAAAAAGCGGGATCGTTATAGCATCGTTCCAGAGATCCAAATCTGACTGTTGGTAGTAGTCGCGACCCTTCAATGTGTCAAGTGAACTCGAAGCCAAAGCTGCTAAAGAAGCAGCTGTTGGATCCAGACCGAGTGAAGGATCTATCAAAATTCCACTTGGCGTTGGCCAATTTCCGCCCAAACCCACCGTCGCCTGACTTAAGCCTCCGGTTAGTGGCACACTTGAGCGAGATTCAAAATCTGATGATCTCTGTGAAAAAAGAGCAATCTGGAATGTTCCGGAATTAATTGCCTGCACCTCAGCCTGAGAGCCATTTAGAGCGTTTAAGCTAATTTCAATTCCGGCGTCTCGCCACTGGGCTTGTAAAAGTTGCGCAGTCTGTACCTGAAATTGGTCAGTACTGTCATATATGAGATTAAAATTCAAAGGAGTTCTACTCACTCCTGAAACTACACCGTTGATTGATGTGTTGAATCCTGCCTGAGAGAGTAATTTCTGACTCTGGTCAATGCTTGGAGATCCAAATAATCCGGCGTCTCCCAAATAGCCAGGTAGTCCAGAAACCGTAAAATGGTTATCCAATGTTCCAATACTAGGAATTTCGTACCCTGCTGAATCACTTGCTAGCTGTTGCCGGTCGATTATAGAAGCTATTGCTCTTCTTTCAATCGGTGAAGTCAAATTAGAAGAAAGTGGATTAAAAACAAGATCTAAATATGTGCTACTTGCACTTACTTGTTTTTTAACATATTTGTCATTAGAAAGCCCTGCTATAACCGATGGATAACTCTGACCCATAATAAAATTCATTTGGCCACTTTCCAATGCTTGGACCATTTGATCTCCTGGTTCAACTACTTTAAATATCAGCTTGGAAATATATGGTTTTGGACCTGAGAAATTAGGATTGGGAACCAATACGAGCGAGCTATTTTGGACCTCGCTTGAGATTTTTTTTTGTAATGATGAGGCCTCCACCGAAGAACTTGGGGTCAAGAAACCATGGTTCCATCCCAATCGCTGGCCAACATGTGCGGGAATCAAATTCGAGAAAAGAGATTCCCAATCTGCAAATGGATGCCCAAAAGTGACGGTCACTAAAGTATCATTACTGGACCCAACTACTGAATTAATGTCTGACCATCCGGGCTGATCAACCGACAAGAAAGGACTCAGGCTCGCATCAAACCCAACTCCGATATGGGCATGCCAGTTGTAGACAAAGTCATCGGCGCGTATGGGAACTCCATCTGCCCATTTGGCAGCCGGATTTATCTGATAAGTAACTATCTCAGGATTAATACTTATCAATTCGGCTTGGGAAACAACGGCCGTATCCAGATGCGTTTGATTATCTCCTCCGATAATAAAAATCTGAGGCCAGATTTGATCCATTACCTGTTGTGTGACAAAGTTATAACCGCCGGGTGTGTTTGGATTGAAGTTGGATGGCAAAAATGGCACCCCAATGGTAACAGTTGCTTTTT
>JABEUL010000052.1 GCA_013044465.1 Acidimicrobiales bacterium | reverse complement strand
TTAATTCCCAACATTTGACCTCCCTATTAATGCTCCACCATTAATGTATTAAAAACTATTTCACCATAAATTCTGAATAACGACATAACCAATTTTGGGCGTTAAATCTACTACACGGATTCACAGCCTAATTGCCCTTGCTGTAAAGAATATAGCCTGTGGTAAAAGTGCCAATGAGCGAAGAACTATTTGATGGACTTTTCCCACCAATTGCCCAACAGCTTCCAGTTGGCACACATGAAACTCGCATCAGTACTGACACCGATCCAGGCACTTTAATCGTGCTCCAAGTTGTCCCGGCGTTTTGTGTCTCTAGTATTAATGGAGATGCACCTGTTCCCTGTGATGAATATCCCACCATAAAACACTCACTTGAGCTGACACATGAGATTGACATTGGCGAGTCACTAGCATCAAGTGGTGTTCCCTTGGTCCAACTCTTTCCTCCGTCCACGGATTTCACAACAACACTGGGTCCAGTTGTTCCAGAGTTTCCTGAATTACTTGATGAACTCGATGAGCCAAGTGCGAAACACACAAGCTCACTTGGGCAAGAAAGTGTCTGGAGGCTATTGAAATCTCCAGGCAAAGATGACCTTATCCAAATTTTGCCACCGTCATTACTTACTAGCACAGTAGATTTGTTCGATGATAAATCACTTCCAGTCGCCACGCAATGAGTCGAAGTTGGGCAAGAAACACCGTTTAACTCCGGAGTAGTCGAGGCCACATTAGCTCTAGTCCAAGTGACGCCATTTGTTGTGTAGGCAATAAAACCTGCAGAGTCTTGCGTTGAAGAGGAAGACTCTCCGACCGCTACACAGATAGCTACAGAGGAACACGAAATTGAGTTGAAAAACAATGTATTTGGAATGGTAGTTACGAGTTTCCATGTTGAACCTGAGTCATCGGTGGAAATTATTGCCGCACCCAACCCACTACTTGTTACTGTGCCGAATGTCACGTTGTAGTTATGTTGAGTAATTCCATAACAGGTAGAGGCAGAAGGACAAGAGATATCGCCAAGATTTCCAACTGATCCACCACCACTGAGTGCCTTAGTGAGAAATGTCGGCACTGGTTCACGCGACCAAGTAGACCCCCCATCTGAAGTGCCTAACAAGTAGTTAGTCGTCTTTGATCCCCCCGCAGCTTGGCAGTTCTCTGAGTTATAACAGGACAGGCCTGAAAATACATTTTGCGCCCGGCCTCCAAGATTGTATTCACCTTGGATGCTCCAAGTAATTGGGCTTGTATTAGTGGGTTTAGAAGTAGTTGAAATAGACGAAGTTGAATTAGATGAAGAGTTTGAACATGAGCTAAGAAAAACAATTAGCACCATACATATAGTGTAAATTTGTATTTTCTTTGCCACCATTAACTCCATATGGATAGATTACATTCATTTTATCGATATGTCTATAATTTTGCCTAATTCGAACTTTTACAGATCTTTCATTAACACTGAAACAAACTCAATATATTAATAGACCTAAGCGACTATTTGTTTTTGGAATAGATTAATATCAATGTCAATTATTTAGACCCAATGATTCCAAGTTCACCCTCATGGTTTTTAACTTGATCTTATTTAATTGCCTAAATTGGGCTCTTATTACTCCTACTAATAGCTCTGCTTTTGTCGAAAAGACTTAATGAATAGGTTCCTTGGAGAACTAGTCAACCAAACTCGCTTGCATTGTTTTTTCTATTTCTCTCAATGGTTTCAATTGGTGAGTGACCAGGCCACGGGTTCAACAAAGCCTCCTGCATCTCAGTTCGAGTTGGTGGTGGATCTATAGTGCCGATCTTGTTGGACTGGTAAAGTGGGATACCAGAATTCACTGGGTTATCTGGGTTGGTTTGCCAAACTGGGTAATTACCCTGCTCTCTAATCGCCAAATCTGGATAATAGTTCAAATCCTTATAAGGAGAGTTACTACCACCGGGATAAGGAGGGGACGATATTGTTGGGTTGCCATATGGGAGATGCCTTCTTTGAGACCAACGCCATATCAAACCTATAAACACTAAAATCGCCAGTACGCTAGCGATGATAAGCAGCACAAACAAGTCAGTTCTAAAGTGGCTATAGCCTAACAAACCAATATTGGCGGCGACATACTTATATTGATTTACAACAGAAGCGATAAATACAGATCTGGGAATAGAAATCGAACCGGCTGAGCCTTCATTGGTATACATCTGGAAGATGATGTTTTTGAATTGGAAACTATACCAATACGTTGGGCCTACCGCACCTCCAGAAGCTGGCAGTTCTGCTCCATATCCCCCTTTTATGGCTGCAATATTTATGGTATTCGGATGCCCTGAATTGTAAGCGCTATTTGAATATGCAATATAGCTGGCAACATCTGATTGACCTGATGAGGCCAATGACGAGTCAGGGAAATTTATAATGTAATCAGTCAATCTTGTCGATGAAGAGGAATTGGTCTCTCCTTGATTTCTTGTCGGGTACCACTTGCTTTCATAGCTCCATACGTCTTTTGGGTTCTGGTCAATTAAGTTATTTAGAGCTCCAATTGTCGTGTTGTCACTAGTTGTTACAAATTCTGGACCTGAATCCCAAAATAATCCTTGACCACTTAAAGGAGTAGTGATAATTGATAAAAAGTTGGGCGGCGAAATGCTAAAAATGAGTATGACAGAGGCTGTAAAAAGCATTACAGTAAAGAGCGCTATCAATATCCTCAATCTTAGAAATTGGTAAGAATTCGACCTTACGCCAAAACCAGAACTTCGTAATCGCCCAAACCTATTCGCATTTAATGAACTACCCATCATCCTCTAATAAGGTTACTACTCAAAATCCTTTACGACTAAGTTTGCTTATATTTTCATCGGCCTGATTTTCCAGCCAGTGACACTGTCAGCAAGCACTTGCAATAAAAATTAACCAATAATAGATTCTTCATCCTCGCATTGGAAAATCCAATGGCATAAGTAATCTCTACAAAGGCCACTGCTCCACATAACCAAGCTTAGATCCATATAACCTCTCCCCAATTGTTTTGAAAGTTTCAGGGTCGCCAGAACAGAGAAACCTCTGAGTCCCCAACGCCACACTATTTGTTGCTAGTCCCAATTTTTCAAGAGTCTTGGCAACATCAAATGCCGTTTCATCTGCCGATGAAACCAAAACTACCTCTCGGCCTACCACATCAGAAATCGTTCTTGCTAAAAACGGATAATGAGTGCATCCTAAAAGTAAAGTATCCGCCCCCGATGAAACAATTGGCGAGAGCAATCTCTCGCCCAATACGTGAACCTGATCACTTGTTAAATCTCCGCGTTCGACGAATTCAACAAAACCAGGACAAGCTGCACAGGTAAGTTTTACGTCATTGGCGATTGTTGTGAACTCGTGCTGATATGCTCCAGATCCAATCGTTCCAACCGTTCCAATAACTCCGACCTTTTGATTATTGCTAACCGCCAGTGCTGCTCGAACTCCGGGTTCAATCACACCAAGTATCGGTATGTC
>JABEUL010000001.1 GCA_013044465.1 Acidimicrobiales bacterium | reverse complement strand
TTTAGCGAACCCGTTGGGATAGCTATTGATCAACCCAGTCAAGAGGCATACGTAGCTGATTTCAACAGCATGTACACAGGAAAGCTCCAATCTTACAATGTTAGTACGAGAACTTTGGGACAATCTTGGAATACAAGTGTTCACGCGTTTCAAGTAGCAATTGCTTACCCAGCTACAATTCCATCCCCGGCGATTCCCTCTCCAGTCAGTGCGCCACCGACCCCTGTGCCTCCCCAAGCATTTATTTCAAATGCTGGAGCCAACAGCTTTACTCCAGTCAACCTTCAAACAGACACTGCATCCTCTCCAGTTAGCGCTGGCACAGCGCCACAGCAAATAGTTGTGACACCCAATGACTCACAAGTTTTTGTTGCAAATGCTTTATCCAATACGGTAACCCCATATATTGTGGCCACTAAGACCACTGGAAGCGCAATTCCAGTTGGAAGAGATCCTGTGGCAATGGCGGTGACCCCTGATGGTTCAATGGTCTATGTTGCTAACTATTTTGATTACTCAGTGACCCCAATTCCAACTTCTACAGATACAGCCCTTCCACCAATTACTGTTGGAGACTCATCGGCTCCTAGTGCTCTTGCGATATCACCAAATGGAAAAACATTGTACGTGGCCAACTATTCAGAGACCAATCAAGGCTATGTCACAATAATCAATATTCCAAGCGGTGTAATAACGCGTCGCATTATGGTTGGAGGTGGACTCGATGCTATGGCGATAGATCCAAACGGTTCCACACTTTACGTGGCAGATGGTTTGAACTCGAAAGTTTATGCGATAAATCTGAGTAACTCTACTTACACCTCGATTCCAGTTGGGACTACACCTGTGGCAATGGCAATTTCTGGCGACGGCTCTACTCTACTGGTTGCCAATAGAAGTTCCAACTCGGTAAGTGAGATTGCAACAAGTACAAATACCGTAAGTGAAACCTATTCGGTTGGTGCCAATCCTTCTGTGATTGCAGTTGTACCTGGTGACGCAACTGCCCTTATTGGGCTAGCCGGAGCATCTTCAGTTGTGTTGTTCAATATTGCATCGGGAACAATTGGCGCTACGATAGAAAATGGTTCGGTTCCAGCTGGAATTGCTGTAACTGCAGATGCGGCACCTACCGCCGCATTTACCGTTTCTGGTACTGTCCATGGGAGCCCGACTCTATTTAATGCCTCTGGATCTACAACTCCTTGTGGCACGGTAGTTTCCTACTCCTGGAACTTTGGAGATGGGAGCCAAACGGTTGTGTCCACACCCAATGTGAGCCATACCTACGCACTTCCAGGCCATTACTCGGTTACATTGACAGTTACAAACTCCGATGGAACCTCAACCACCGTTATCTTCGATGGCCAGGAGGTTCTGAACAATGGGGGAACTTCAGCTTCTGTAAATAAGTCACTAAATATATCTTAAAGTCACTCAATTTCTATTTGATTTAGCCCGACTTGTGAGTTGGGTCTAGCATTATGTTATGACAAACAACGCAAGTTGGGCACAGGGATACAAGGCAGCCAAAATCAGGGATGTAGATTTTGAAACTATGTCAGGTGTCGAACTGGCCCCCGTGTACACTCCCGACGGCCCATTGAAAGAATCCGGTGCTTTTATAAGAGTTCATGACAATAGTCCGGCAATGTCACAAGACCAACTCCCCGAAGACTTACAGTATCCTCTTCCAGGAGTTTTTCCATATGTTAGGGGACCATACGCCTCGATGTACCGATCGAAGCTTTGGACGATGCGCATGTTTGCTGGTTTTGGAACTGCAGTTGATACGAACTTGCGTTTTAAAGAGATCCTTAGAACTGGAGGGGATGGACTTTCAACAGCCTTTGATCTTCCAACATTGATGGGCAGAGATTCCGACGATCCGAAAAGTGCGGGAGAAGTTGGCAGATGCGGGGTTGCCGTCGACACTTTAGAGGATGTGAAGGATCTATATAAAGATATCGATTTGTCCAAAGTGACAACTTCAATGACGATAAATTCACCAGCTGCTCCGATATTTGCCATGTACGTGGCTGCGGCAGAAGATATGGGTGTCGATCGAGCATCTTTGGGAGGAACTCTTCAAAATGACATTCTAAAGGAGTACCAAGCTCAAAAGGAGTATGTATTCCCCCCGCGTCCATCTATGAGACTTGTCACAGATGTTATTAGATTTTGTCAAAGTGACCTACCGAGGTTCCATCCAGTCTCTGTTTCTGGCTATCACATAAGAGAAGCCGGAGCAACCGCGGCTCAAGAGCTGGCGTTCACTCTTGCTAACGGATTCGCATATGTAGAATCGGCAATAAGGACGGGGTTAGACGTTGATAAATTTGCTCCAAGACTTTCCTTTTTCTTCAATGCGCACATTGACTTTTTTGAAGAGATAGCCAAGTATCGTGCCGCTAGGAAGATTTGGGCGACATGGATGGCAACTAGATATGGTGCACGTGATCCTCGCTCGCTGCAGTTGCGCTTTCATACTCAAACAGCAGGGGTCTCTTTAACGGCTTCCCAGCCGGAGTTAAATATTGTTCGAACAGCTATTGAGGCTTTGGCCGGGGTCTTGGGAGGGACACAAAGCCTTCACACAAACTCCATGGATGAAGTCTTGGCTCTCCCTACAGAAAAAGCATGCCGTATTGCTTTGCGAACTCAACAAATTATTGCCAATGAAACCGGAGTTGCCAATGTGAGTGACCCACTTGGAGGTTCTTACTTCATTGAGAACCTTACGGACAAAATGGAGGAGATGGCCGAAGAGATTTTTGCCCATATAGATAAATTGGGTTCAGGATCCATGTTGGACGGTGTAATTGCGGGCATTGAAGCTAGCTGGTTCCAAAGCGAAATTGCAGAGTCAGCTTACATTTTTGAGCGAAAAGTGAATGCCAAGAGAAGGATAGTAGTTGGGGTGAATTCATATACAGAAGGAAATGAGGAGCCGCTCCCTCCCACATTGGAAATTCCAATTGCAGTGGAAAAACAACAGATTGAAAGACTCACTCAAGTCAAATCATCGAGATCCTCAGATGCCGTCAAGGCGTCACTTGACCAATTGGCCAAGGATGCAGCTTCTAATGACATCAATTTGATGGAACCATTGATAAATGCCGTTAGAGCCAGAGCGACAGTGGGTGAAGTGATGAACACTTTAGCCGGAGTTTTTGGCAGGTGGCAAGAGAGTGCAGTTATCTAGCCAAGACGCTGACACCGGGAAGCATAGTCAGGTCCTACAGATAATAGCAAGCGAACCTTTTGTTGACAAGTTCCAACTAGCAGCTAAGATCTCTGAGCTTCCGCTCACTTTTTCTCCCAAACTTGGTTAATCAAGAATCGTCTAGCTTTTTAAGAGTTTCTGGTTGGATTGTCGATCACGGCCAGTGTGCATCTAGCCTCACAGATTAACTTGTCAAACTCATCTGTCACTGATACTTTCCAAACATGTACCGATCTGCCTTTTCGTAACGGTGTGGCAGTTGCAAATACAATGCCTTCAGTTATAGATCTTAGATGGCTTGCATTTAGCTCAATGCCGACAGCAACTTTTTCTGGCAGTACGTTTAAACTTGCCCCTATGCTTGCTGCAGACTCTGCCATAAGGGCCGAAACTCCTCCATGTAAAAGTCCCATGGGCTGGTGGACTTTCCAGGTGACGGGTGCTTTGACGACTACTTTGTCAAGGTTAGCTTCAACTAATTCAATTCCAAGAGCATCGTGTGCAGTTTTGCGATCTTGAATAAATCCATCCATACTGTCTACTGGCATAAGTTTTTGCACCTCTTTATATTTAAGATTGATTACCACTTCCATAGTAGCCTCCTCTAGTTTTAGTCCTAGTGGAATTTGAAAATCAAGTCTGGCAAAATTGATCCGTAGATCTAGTTGACCATTAAATTGACCATTAAAACCTGTCCGTTTCGACCAAGTGTTCTCCCCTAATGGCATCGGTTTGGAAATGATCAGAAATGAAATTCACTTTAATTAGATATTACCATGTGCTTAATCTGGACTGTCATGTCACAATGCGCACTGCGACACTTGAACCAGAGCTTTTCCCTAGCTTTAAGATTGATAATTGAATGGATCAATTTGGGATCTTCTGGTTAAGTAGCCCCAAGATTCGTTTTTTAAGCCGAGTCTTTCCACTGAGTGCCATCCCATTCAAGATAAGAGGTCCACGAAGTGCCATCCCAGTATCGCTTTCGATGGGAATTTCCCTCGATGTCGTACCATCCGATTTCTAAAGCGGTGTATCCAAAGGGACCTGGAGTGGCCAGTCCTTGCTGGAGATTATCTGTTGCCACAAAATATTGGCCAGCAAGGTGTGCCGGATGTTCTGCGACGTGCGTTTCGTAAGTCGTTAAGGAAGGCTGGGATGCATATCCGTAAGGAGGTTGGCTTCCGTAGGGTTGGTAGCCTCCACTTGGCATACCATATCCAGGATACATTACAGGAATTGCATTCCTCACTCTGGCAGTTTTTTTAGCCCTGAATAACAAATATAAACCAACCCCCACAAAAGCTCCCGCACCCACTATGACACCTATCACCAATGGCCAGTCGAGAGGCGAACTCATGGCAATTCCGTTGGCCGGAATCATTGCCAGTTCGCTTGAAGCCAAAGCATCTGGTGTTGGCGTCTCAGCTGCTGTGATATTTGAAAAGTCGAGAGCCACAAATACGTTTGCCACTCCAAAGGAAATTGAATCATAACTTGAACCATTTGCGCTGCATTGTAACTCAGCAGACATTGGTATTCCCGATACCGGGGCTGGTGAGCCGCTTGCTTGTGCACCGGCGGTGGCACAGAATGTAGACACTTCTTCGTTTGAAGCGGCCAGATTGACATAATTTGCATTTCCAAAGCTTGATACCAGGACCAACAGACTTTGGTTGTTCGACGTGTTCTTCCAACCCTCGGCCGCTACATTCACAGATGAATTCGTGGCATCTTTAAGCATTTTTTGCAATGTGTCGACCACATTTTGCAAGGAAGCCGTATCTAAAGGTGGCATGGAAGGGTAGGGATTGGAAATAATGAGCGATTCTAAGTTTGAACTTCCAACTGCCATTGCATTGTTTGCTGGAATCAGGATGAATGCTATGAACAGAAAAAAAGGAATTACCACTCTAGATCTAATTTTCAAAATGCATATCATATTTTGATCAGCTTTCTCTGCAATCACGTAAATCCTCAATACCTTGGATCCTGCCCTTTTTTCAAAGCTAGCCTAGGGACCAAAGAAAATCCCAATAAAGCCTAACATTTGGCGCAGTTTATTTCTCATTGATACTTTGCACATTTCGTTGCAATCTAATGGACTCTCAATGTAAGCTTACCCTTCAAAAAAGATATCCTGACTTTGGCACCAAGGCGTATTTAATTGATTTAGGTAACAATCTGTGTCTTTCCACCCAGATAAACTTCCATCTTTCAATATCCAATTGACCAGGAAGTATGTAGCTGGTATAGTTCCAATGTTAGTGAGTAAGTATTAATTCGGTCAATGCTTTTAAACAGTTAAGGGAGCCGTCATATGGTGGGCAATACTAGCCAGGTTGCATCAAGCAAGGCCTTAAAGAAGATTCCTAGATCTCTAGTGATAATTACTCTAATTACATCTCTGGCTATCTCTCTAAGTGCTTTTGTAAGCACCAGCCCAATGGCTCAGGCAGCTACATCTAGCTCACAGGGTATCTATACACCTATTAACCCAACAAGGGTCTGTGACACAAGAATAGTTCAAGCAGGAGTTGCATCCAACCAGTGCAACACTAATGGAAATGGCACCTTATCTAGTGGATCAACTCTTCAAGTTCAAGTAGCGGGACAGGGGAGTATCCCTACTAATGCAACTGGGGTGGTAGTTAATGTCACTGCAACTAATACAACCTCATCTGGATATCTAACTATTTATCCAACTGGAGCCACAAAGCCTAACTCTTCAAGTATTAACTTCACAGCTAATGAGAGCATCCCTAACTTAATTGAGGTTGCACTTGGATCAAATGGTGATTTATCTATCTATAACTTCATGGGATCTACAGATGTAATGGTAGACGTAGAAGGTTACGTAGCCCCCCCAGCTTCCCAAACAACAGCAGGTCAGTTTGTTTCACTTGCCCCTTCTAGGATCTGTGACACAAGAATAGTTCAAGTAGGAGTTGTATCCAACCAGTGCAATACCAATGGAAATGGCACCTTATCCACTGGATCAACACTTCAAGTAAAAGTAGCTGGTCTAGCTGGTATTCCAAATGGCGCTAGTGCAGTTGTAGCTAATGTAACTGCAACTAATACAACCTCATCTGGTTATCTAACCGCATTCCCTGGTCCAAGCCTTCCAACTGCATCTAATCTCAACTTTGGCATAGGGCAAAGTGTGGCAAATAGAGTAATAGTCCCAATTAACTCAAATGGAGACATCTCTATATACAACTTCTTAGGTTCAGTCGATGTGATTGTAGATATAAATGGCTACTACACAGGAAGTAGCTCAGCTACTACTGGATCATTTTTCACAGGTACCACACCTTCTAGGATCTGTGACACAAGAGCTATTCAAGTAGGAGTTGTATCCAATCAGTGCAACACCAATGGAAATGGCACCCTTGGCAGTAATTCATCAATGAATGTCCAGGTAGTTGGATTAGATTCAATACCAGCTAATGCCAGTGCAGTAGTAATAAATGTCACAACTACCAATTCAGTCTCAGGAGGGTTCTTCACCCTTTATCCACAACCATCATCTCCAACTAATCCACCTGTAGTATCTGATCTCAACTGGGCACCAGGAGAGACGCGAGCAAATCTTGCAATAGTTAAAGTTGGAGTAAACAACTCGATAACCCTCTATTCATTGAGCAGGGCTGATTTAATAATCGATGTTATGGGATACTACTCACCACCGCTTTCAACCATCCCCATTCCAACTGTGACGTCAATTTCACCAAATTCAGGACCAAATACAGGTGGAACACGAGTCACCATTACTGGAACTGGATTTAGTGGAGCAACTAGTGTTGATTTTGGAACTACTTCTGCTGCAAGCTTTACTGTTAACAGTGACAGTCAAATAACTGCCACCAGTCCCAGTGGATCTACAGGAACTGTTGATGTAACGGTAACTACTATTGATGGGACCTCTGCAATATCAACGGGTGACAGCTTTACTTTTAGCTTATGGCAGATTTCTGCAGTGTTCCCTCCCGTTTTAACAGTTGCAAACGGCATTATATGCCCGTCAACTACTGAGTGTTTTGCATATGGTTATAACGGCCCCGGTCTCAATAGTACCGATAGTACTGGTGAAATTTTTGGGACCACGGACTCTGGCGCTACTTGGACAATTGAGCCAATTCCAACCGGTATTAATGAGATTTTTGGTATCACATGTCTTTCTACTGCCGAGTGTTTTGCATATGGTAAAAACATCCTCAATGCCAATATAATCCTTGGGACCACGGACTCTGGCGCTACTTGGACAACCGAGACAATCCCATCAGGCACCTATGTTCACGGCTTTACATGTCAATCAAATCCTGAGTGTTTCGCATATGGTTTTAATTACACCTCCGGCCAGGGGGTAATTTTAGCCACAACGGACTTGGGCGCTACTTGGACCACCGAGTCAATTCCAACTGCTATTAATGACGTTTACGGCATGACATGTCCTTCAGCTACCGAGTGTTTTGCAAATGGTCTTAACAGCTCTAATGCCGGTGTAATTTTAGTCACAACGGACTTGGGCGCTACTTGGACCACCGAGTCAATTCCAACTGCTATTAATGACATTTACGGCATGACATGTCCTTCAGCTACCGAGTGTTTTGCATATGGTCTTAACAGTTCTAATGCCGGTGTAATTTTAGCCACAACGGACTCTGG
>JABEUL010000051.1 GCA_013044465.1 Acidimicrobiales bacterium | reverse complement strand
TCCGTCGTCGGCAATTAACCAGTCACTAGTTCAATCCGGGCTAAGTGTCTATCAACTAATTATTTCTAAACCAAATCTGGAAGACCAGTTTTTAGCCATTACTCACTCGCTCGGCGAAAGGGGATGACTTTGGACGACAGTCACAGAAGTTCTGAAATTAGCAAAATATACTATATGACGAATTCAAAAATAATGGATTTATCAAGACGAGTTGGCCTCATGATTGGCTGTTTTTTGGTAACGGGTGGAATTGTATTGCTAGTCAACATAATCTTGGTATTGCTGCATGCGTCAAATCCGGACTTGCATAACCCAGCCGGTGGATTGCGAAACTTTGGACATTTGATAACAGTTTTGGGGTTGCTAGCCCCAATTGCCGGGATTATGTTGGGCGCTACGGCTTCAAGTTCGGATTTGTCCTCGGGTGTTATTAGACACTTAGTAGCCACCGGAGTTGGAAGAAGGGCCATCTTTGTTTCAAGGCTTTTAGCTGGATTATTTTACATAGTTATTTTTTGTTTAATAGCTGTAGGGCTGGCTGCACTATTTGCAGAGGTTTTTGCAGGCACTGCTAATAGCTTTAGTCCATTTGGAGGTTCATTTGTAGCCCAAATAAATCCAAGTTTTCCAAATATTTACCAGTCGTTCCTCTGGGTAGTTTTGCAGGTGGCATTGGGTTATGCATTGGGATTTG
This sequence comes from Acidimicrobiales bacterium, assembly GCA_013044465.1. Lineage (GTDB taxonomy): Bacteria > Actinomycetota > Acidimicrobiia > Acidimicrobiales > JABEUL01 > JABEUL01. Next base: position 2,180 of record JABEUL010000051.1, on the reverse strand, counting down.
GGTTTTGTGCCATGGGTGTATCTAGAAGCGCTGCAACTGGGGTTCTAATTGGGTTCCAAATAGTTGCACTTCCGATTCTAACGAATATCAATACTTGGACTTGGTTGCATGAGATTTTTGGAGGAATAGTCAGTCAGACTCTTGAACCCTCTTCAGTAGCGGCGCGTGGTTCCCACTTAAGCAACTTGATTCCACTGAATACGGCCGGGAAGGTCGTTATTATAGGAATATGGATAGTTATCCCGATATTGCTCGGATTTGCTAGATATCACAGCCGAGATGTTTGACTTTGAACCGCTTCATGAAGTCGAACAGCTAAATGTTATTTAAGTTTGCTTGTCAACTTGAATTAGCTAATTTGACAACTTGACTTAAAATGGAAAATAAACTTGGCTAAGAGTGGTTTTGAGTTCAACTTTAATTCGATTTAAGGCAAATTAATTTGAAGTTGGAATGTGGAGAAAAAATGTCTGTTGCCAGCCAGATGTAGGACAAGGCGGATTTAATTCTTTGTTTATGACTATAGCCACTCACTTTGATCTATTGCGCTTATACCAATCTCTCCAGATAATACGGTGAACCGGAATATATTCAGGAATTCTCCGTAATCCTGGAATTACTGGCACTAGTAACAGACCTGCACTTACTATAAGCATCGTGGTCATTACCAGTGCGTCCGCATTGGTGGAAGTGTTATAAGGGGGGATCTGATACCAAAATGTGTAAAGCCATAACCAAGCCTGACCCGGCCAGTTGCCTGTTTCATTCATCATTCCCCATTGCGTGCCTAAAAGGTGTTTGTTTTGGGCAAGGCCACTTAAGTAGGTGCCATCTGCAAGGAAGAGAAGTGGCTTGGTATAGTCCGTTCCATAGAAGTGGGATGTTCCAGTGAGGGAAGCATCAAGTGCTCCTGAGTTAGCCATTAGGAGCAACTCACTCATCATTTCACCAACCGGTCCATATTTTCCACTTGGAACCAGCAACTTTGAGCCATCCACAGTTGCCTTGGCCAGTGCGTCGGAATAATTAGCAGTCCAGTTTCCTTGGTCAGCGCTGCTTGCACTATTCCACTTTGTCAGAGATTGTGACAATAGTGGGATACTTGAAGCTTCCTGAGAAAGGGGAGAGAGTACAAAATCCTGTGCTGAATTTACAGGGATTCGCTGGCCTGCCCACTTTTGAGGAGCAAATGGCCCCACGTGTTGTTGCGAGTTTGTTCCTGAATTATAGGGAGGACCATACTGGCTTGATAGCGAGGATCCGTCAAGTTCTGATAGAGCTGTGGTGACAAAATCTACGGGGTCGCTATTTGCCCACTGTTTTATTGTGACTGCTGATTCATCCGGAGATGAAAAAATAATGGCTAACAATGTGGTCAGTATTGCCACAACCAAGAAAGCAATTGTTGCTTCTTTTATTAAGTCGTATGGAACCTTTGGTCCACTATAGGGAATTGAGTCCCTTTTCTGACGGGCCTTATATTTTTCTCGCCGCAGAGTCACTTCTCACCACCAGTGTTTTCATGAGCCTCATCTATTACCTCACCACGCTTTTGTGGAAGGGGAGGAACTATTCCTTTAACTCTGACCATTAAGAGGTGTAGAACAACTATGATCACCACGGCAGCGGGAAGTATTGCTATGTGGAATGCCAACATCTGGCCAAAGTTTAAGGGATTAAAGTATGCGCCGACTCCCGTTGAATTTAAGCCATCTTTAGCTTGGGTGGATATCCACTGCGAGTCAAAATTTAGCTGTGAAACATAACCCGTAAAGGCTGCGCCGATTGAGGCCAAAAATGCAACCACCCCGGTCATCCAAGTTAAGGTCCTCCCGCCCCTCCAAGCAGCCATGAAAAACTTTGTCCAAAGGTGTATAACCATGAAGAAGAAAAATAGTTCAACACTCCACAAATGAAGAGAGTTTACAAACTGGCCCACCGAAGAAACGTGCCACCAAGATGGACCGCTTAATGCCAGCACTGTCCCAGAAATTATGACAACGCTTAGTGCAGAAATTGTCAATATGCCGAAAGTATATGCCCATGAGGTGAGATATGCAGGCTGCGTATCGGGAAGTAGTTTTTCAGGAGGAAGTTTTTCAACTACTAAAGACCTGACTTTAGCACTCCATTGATTGGAGAGATCCTCGTCTCCATTTTCTGGTGCCACTAATCTTCCT
>JABEUL010000050.1 GCA_013044465.1 Acidimicrobiales bacterium | reverse complement strand
TTCACTAGGGGTGAGACCAGTTGTGACAAACTCAGACAAGGATTGCCCTTCTTCGCTAAGTATCCCGAGTGCCCCGTAAGTTGCTCCGCTTAGTTCGGTTGCAGTAGTGACTATTTTGTCTAATACGCTATGCAAGTCCAGTTCATCGCTCAAAAGCAACATGGCATCAATCAAGAGATGGAGATGTTCGGGATCATTGAGCTTTCGATGGGACACAATTAAATTCTACAAAAGCCTGAGGGCTTTAATACAATCCTCATATTTTCTTAAAGGAATTCCCATTTTTTGGAACCATGCTCTAGAAATGGTCATTAACTATGGCTACACGTAAAAAGGAGAATAATTACATGCAATTAAGGAAAAAGACTGCAATAGCTGCGGTTTTCTTAATGGGACTTGGGCTTAGCGCTTGTTCGGCGAACTCATCGCCAAATGCAGCTTCCACTTCAAATCCCGTTCGAACAACTATTAGTCAAACGGTTACTTCGCCAACTTCAAGTACAGCTCCACCGCCAAATTCGGCCAATAGCGGAATCAATGACAATACCTTAAATCAAATAAATCAGCAACTTAACAGCCTTGACCGATCGATGAGTCAAGCTAATCAAGACGTAACCAACCCACAAGGAGACAACTAAATGAATATTTTCAAGAAAACAACTATAGCTCTGGCACTCAGTGCCTCGATCTCAGCAATAGGAGGATCAGCATTTGCAGCTACGACAAGTACTACAAGTGCACCACCAGTATCAAAGCCATCTTGCTCGACCGATTTTTCTCAAGCAAAATCACTTGTACTGACTGAACTTAACAACAGGGTCACCTCGCTTCAATCATTGACTAAAGATGTGGGAAATGCCAAGTATCTAACCTCAAATGATTCAGCTGCGCTCTCATCAGAAATAACAAGTGAAATATCCGGGATTAACGCTTTGATTACAAGTGTAAATTCAACAACCACCTGTTCTGAACTAAGAGTGAATGCATATTCAATGGTCTACACATACAGGGTTTACTTGGTGATGGCACCGAAAACTCATCTCACAATATCTGCGGACGCCGTTACGTCGATATCAAGTGAACTATACAACTTGGAGCCTGAAATTCAAGCTGCCATTAATGCTGCTTCGGCAAATGGGAAAAATGTTGCACAGGCTCAAAGTGCCTTTGCAGATTTTCAATCCCAGGTAAGTTCAGCTCAGTCAGCCTCAAATGGAATGGATCAAACTCTTTTGGCGCAGACTCCGGCAGGATCACCGGGTAACTGGAGCACATTTGTGAGTTCGAAGAACTCCTTAGAGACTGCAAGAGGTGATCTTCACCAGGCTCACACGGATTTGACAACAATAGTTAAATCTCTAAAACTTGGTTAATTATTTTCCAAGCAGTTTAAGGTACTGGCAGCATGCATGCTGCCAGTACCTTTTTAAACGACCAGATTTGCACCATTACTTGGCACGACCTTAATCACTCTCTCGGTTAAGAACTGTTGAAGATCCAATCCAGGCTCACTCAGCACGACAACTGACCCACCAAATCCGGCTCCAGTCACTCTTGCTCCTAAAACACCATTAATTGAAGTGGCCCTCTCAACCAAATTATCCAGTATTGGGGTTGACACATTATAAAGATGTGATAAAGACCAGTGGCTTTCAGAAAGTAAGCGCCCCGCCTTTTGGAAATCTTTTTTGGAAAGAGCATCTCCAAAGAGAACAACTCTTTTATTTTCAGAAATTATGTGGGTGCAACAGTTAATTAGATCAATATCTCCAAGCTTTTCAACCTCGTCTAATGACACTTTTCGCAAATCTCCAAGTATAGAAATTGCCTTGAGGGCACTTTCTCGGCGATTGCTGTAATTTGAATACTCCAACTGCCTCGTTTCACCCGACTCTACGATAAAGATATCAATTTCATCTGGGATTTCCACATACCTATATGAGAGGTCTCTAAAGTCAATTTGGACGCCAAATTGTTTCTTGCCATTGACAATTGCCATCTGATCAAGTTTTCCACATGGCACGCCGGTTGCAAGGTGCTCAACTTCCTGGGCAAAGCCAACTAAATCCTCAGTGTCTATTCCTAGAGCCATAGTAAGGGCTATTGCAAATGAAGCCGAAGATGAAAGACCTGATCCGATAGGGAGGTTTGACCTAACAGATCCAGATCCACCTACAACCCCATTTGAAAGCGCAACTGCTGCTGCCACAAATCTTGCCCACCCAGGCTCAACTAGGTGAACTTGGGACTTGCCAATTTCTATTTGAACTTCAGCTTTTTGTGCTTGGGTATCTGAGTGAAACAAAACTGTCTCGGAGCGCTCATTGGGATCAAAGGTTATAAAAGTCCCCAGCTGGATTGCTATTGGGAGTGCTAGGCCGCCAGCATAGTCCGTGTGATCGCCGATTAAGTTAACTCTGCCTGGGGCAAATACAGATCTATTCATTCAATGCAATCAACCAAGCTAAGACAAATTTCAAATAGTGAGCCAGCCAAAAAGTAATATCTATGGGCTCGCTCTAAATAATAGCGCCCAGGGCCCACTTTCTTCTACAGCTTCGATAATTGTTTCTCGTTCTAAGTCGCTTTCAGGCCGACTATCTCCCCAGGGATCAATTGAGAGAGTAAATGAAGCTGAATTTATAGTAAGTGGAGTGGCAAAAGGATCTTCAATATCTAGGACTTCATCTGGGTTCCCTAGAGCGATTGTCTCGCTTAATATTTGGAACTGCTTTTCTTGGTAGAGTTCGAGATCGTCTGATACAACTATGTAGGACCCACTTCCCACAACGGTGGCTCTAAGGATCTCTCGCTCATTTTCACTCATTACTATCGAGGAGGGCCTAAGCAAGAGACAGTCTGGATCATTGATAAATATTCTTCGGTGCAAAGGAGCTCTGAGAAGGGATGCTGTAATAGCATTTTTAGCAGCTGGAGAAGATTCTTCGAAGCCCCCAACTGATCCCATGGGTGAGTAAAATGGCGCCGTATCAGGGGATACTCGCATTGCATCTACTAATCCGACTGCGGGACCAAATGGGCATCCACACCCAAGTAAAAAGGCATCATCTCCAATTCCTTCACGAACTGCCTTAATTCCCTCATAAAGAGCTTGCGCCCGAGTCATCTCTTTGTCTCTAAGTCTTGATCCCTCCAAGGTTGCCGAGAAGCAGAAATCTATTTTGTGGTAGTCAAAGCCCTCCTGCCTAAGAGTTGAAAAAGTTTCCCTGAGGTAATCAAGGGCACCCTCATGGGTAGTATCAAGAGCATATGTCCATCCACCCCAAGACATGGGGTTAAATACCGCCTCTAAGAACTTTTCGCCGTTAGGTGTTCTTGCTATCCATTCCGGATGACTTTCAAATAACTTCGATTTTTCGCTTACTAGAAATGGCGCTGTCCAAATACCTGCGCTAAAGCCATTTTCCTTTATAACCTTTGCAATCTGTGGATACCTGTCTTTCCAGGATTCGTTCGGATCTAGCCAATCGCCTATTTGAGACTGATAGCCATCGTCTAGCTGAATAAGATCAATCGCCCTTCCCTTTGAGAGATTGATGGCTTTGTCAATCATCTCAGGCTTAATATCTGCAAAGTACTGGTACCAACTGCACCAACCAACCGGAGAGTATGAGTTAGTCCTCGCTCCACAGTATTGTCCCCACAATTTCGCGAGCTCAGAAAAAAGTTGGCCTGCCTTTCCCGGCCCGAACCAAAGAGGGGAGAGTAAGCGGTTACTAGAATCAGATAGTTCTATGTCGTCTAAAAGTGCTCGAGCGCCAATATGTGAACCATCTATATCAAAGGTGCCTAAATGTGCTCGGCCGTCTAGGAACACCATGCCAATGTCGTAATCGTGGCACCTGGCAATTAAGTATTGATCAATTCCGGGCTGGCGCTCTAGAGAGTGAATATCTGCGAAATTTGTGCCGAGAATAAATGGGGCTTGAGAAAGTCTCGCTTGATTTACACTTCCAGGCACAGTTCTAAGAACGGGTGACCAGCTTTGATAGCCGTTCTCGATTACCTTTTCAACTTGTGCTCCAAATTGAATCGCAACATGGCTGACTCTAATTGAGTCGCCCGTGTTGTTGGTGACATTTAAGTCTATTTTTGTGCCGCTACCCAAATTAGAAGAACTTATATAAAATGTTATTCCCTTGCGAGTATTAATCTCCCCTAAAGAAAAATCAACAGATTCAGAAATAACGTCGGAGTTGTGTGTATGATATCTAACTTCTATCGTTGTTGGT
>JABEUL010000049.1 GCA_013044465.1 Acidimicrobiales bacterium | reverse complement strand
TTCCTATAGCTTGCCCCTCTCCAACAGCTACATCAGCTCCATTTTCACCAGGTGATTTAAGAACTGCTGCTGCAATAGGATCAAATACTTGAACAAGTAGGGCAGATTTTTCATCTGAATATTGCTTGGCTATTTGGAGGTCTTCCAGAAATCCCAAGTGATTAGGTGAGGCTACGACAATGCATCCGTACTTGCCCTCATCAAGTTGTGAATAATCAGTTAAACCTTTTTTAAGTGGAATGATAGTAATCTCATGGCCGCTGCCTTTAGCCAGAGTCTGGGCAACTTGCCGCCAATTTGGGTGAACTCCTGCAGATATTGCCACACGGTTGTTCTTTGCAGCGGCAACGGATAGATTTATTCCCTCGACTAAGGCGCTGGCTCCATCGTAAAGCGAGGCATTTGAGATTTCCAACCCAGTAATCCTTGAAATCATGGTCTGATACTCAAATAGTGCTTGCAACACTCCTTGTGCCACTTCTGGTTGATATGGGGTGTAAGCGGTTACAAATTCCGACCTTGACGAAAGTGCGCGAGTGACACTTGGAACCTCTCGATCAAAGGCGCCCTGTCCAGCAAAACATACGAAATCTCTCCCAACGTCACGATTTCTGGCGCTTAATCCGAATAATAGGTCCCTAACTTCTGGTTCTTCAAGCCCAGGGGATAGTTCTAGCTCCCGTTGGAGCTTAATGGCCTCGGGAATCTGAAAAAATAGCTCATCAATGGAAGTCAAGCCAATAAATGCAAGCATTTGTTCTATATCTTGGTTTGTATGAGGTGTGTAAGTTGGCACTTTAATAGTCTGACACTTTCTAACTATCCTTCGGACAATGGCATGATCGTTGTTTTTAGCGAACTGATCCTTTATAAAATGGCAGCTTAGAGTGCATTATTTCTGTTTTGGTACCTTTAGCTTCGAGATAAAACATGGAATTTAAATCGATTGGGGTACTAACAAAACCTAAGGCAATTCCCTTTTCCAACATAGGAGAGTAATTCCCACTAGTCACCACACCTACTACTTGAGAACTCTGCATTATTTCCTGACCTTGCCTGATTGGTTTTCTAGTCGAGGACACAAAGCCGCAAAGCTTCTTTACAATACCCTGGTCTTTTTGCCTCACAAGGGCTTCTTTGCCCAAAAACGTTGGCTTATCAAAACTTACAACCCAAGAAAGCCCCGCTTCAAGAGGAGAAATTCCTTCTCCTAATTCGTGTCCATGAAGTGGCAGTCCAGCTTCTAGTCGCAATGTGTCCCGAGCACCCAATCCCGCCGGGACTAAGCCCTCTACATTAAGCAGTGCTTCGAAAAATTCAGCTGCTCCCGATAGCGGAACGGCGCACTCAAATCCGTCTTCTCCTGTGTAGCCAGTTCCCGCTACTGTTACTTCTAGGCCATTCCATTTGAACTTGGAGGTTTGATTCCGAGGGATTTGAGAAATTTCGGGCAAGAAACCCGATGTCAGCTTCCTTGCCAAGGGTCCTTGAATGGCGATAATTGCCCTACTTCTCGTGACATCTTCACCTCCAATTAGCGACAAGACACGCGAAGTATTTGAAGCATTTGGCATTACATCAAATACTTCATCATCAATCCACCAAACAATAATGTCGTCTGCAACCGAGCCATCTGGTGACAATAGGTGCGTATACTGGGTTTTCCCAGGTGAGATCTTTGAGAGGTCATTAGTCAGCAAGGATTGAAGTTTCTCAAATGAGCCTTTGCCCTCAACTCTCACGGTTCCAAGATGGCTGACGTCAAAAGCAACACAGCTGGTTCTACAAGCTTTATGCTCACCTATGGTGCCTAATGGATAGGAAAGAGGCATTAGCCAACCACCGAACTCGACTAATTTTGCGTCATACTTTTTATGTACCTCCACTAATGGAGATTGGCTTAAATCCAAAACCCTTCGTCTCTTTCTTGCTGTAGTCCTTTGATAGTTTCCACCAAAGACATTACATCTTTGCGATAGAGTACTTCGATACGGACTTCTGGAAAGAGTTCTCTCAAGAGTCTCACTTTTCTATTTTTTGAAGTGACATACTTTTGATTCATTGTTGTCACTTCTAAAAACAGCTTCCAATCAGGCAAGAAAAAATCGGGCCTAAAAGCCGTCGTAGGCCTTCCTAACTCATCAGTTTCAAGCACAAATTCAACGGGCTCATAGTCCCACTTAATCCCGTTTGCATCCAATACACCTGCAACGAAGAGTTCAGAAGGATGTGCAAACTTGACCTTCGACAACGTCGGCTGATCCACTTGCACTTAACTAAATCGCGCTCCGTAAAACCTTTTCGGTGCCCGATTCTGGAGCCAATTCGTGGATAGCTGCGTCTAGCTGGTTAAATACACCATCTAGAGGCACAATATTGAATACTCCCTGGCCACCTTTCAATATATCTATGATTTCTTCATCGCTATGAGCTAATACTGTTGAAGAACCCGCTAAGACAAGTCTTGCACTCGTAGGATTCTCCCCAAGGTGTTCCCTTAGGTAAGTTAGGGCTTGCCTGCAGGAATTTAGAGTAACGCCAGCATCTAAAAGCTGCCTAATAATCTTTAATTCCAAGAGATCTTGGTACGAATAAAGACGCTTTGAACCCGATCCTTTTGCATCTTGCACTGAGGGTCTCAAAAGCTCAGTTCTTGCCCAATAGTCAAGTTGTCGATAAGTAATGCCTACAATCTTGCACACTTGGGGTCCATGGAAACCTTCAGTCATTGCCTTCTTCCTTATCCTAATTTCACTAGCAGTGAAGTAACATTGTCGTAGTTACGTTTATGTAATATACCATATCGGTGCAAAAAAGTTAGGTTATTAAGCTTTTTAGAGGTAGTATCCAGGGGATTTAGCTATTTATTTTCGCGGCCACCGCCACTGACTTGTGCGAATTATCTACCCGCAAAAACGAATTAAGAGAAATCTTCAGGCTTAATGGTATCTAAAAAGTCCCGGAACTCGCCTACTAGATCCTCTGGGGATCCTTCTGCAGCCTCATCGAATGCGTCAGATGGTAGATGAAGACCCTCTTCATCCATCAGATCATCTGAGATGAACATCTCACACTTTGCCCGTAGAGCAATAGCAATTGCATCTGAGGGCCGTGACGAAATTTTAGTGAGATCACCGCTGCTAGTTCGAATCCATAGTTCGGCATAGAAGATTCGGTCCTTTAGCTCGGTAATTACCACGCACTCAAGAATATTGCCAAGCAAATTAATAACATCAACCATTAGGTCATGGGTCATAGGTCTTGGAGTATCCAAACTCTGGAGAATCATGGCAATCGCTGTTGCCTCCGGTGGACCAATGAAAATCGGAAGAGTTCTTTCCATGCCGGAAGCTTCTTGGAGTAGCAAAACCGGCGTATTTGTCTGCAAATCAACTCTGACGGCCTTGAGACTAACCTTGACCATAACTAAAACTTACTCTCTTTTTTTTGATCGTGCATCCTTTTCAAGAAGCAATTTATCTGCCGATCTGGGCCCTTAGTGCTCTTCGGACCAGAAGCTGGTGGGTCCGAGCTCCCAAATTTGACAGCTCTTTGCCAGTAGCTTTAACCTGCTCCTTTGCTTCTGGATTTCGCTGTTTTAATACGGGAGCGAGCATCTGTGAATATAAATCTGCTTCTCTTTTAGCACCGTGAAGCAGCATCGAAAGATGCCTTGGTTCAAGGCCCAATTCCCTGAAAGAATGTACAAGGGAACCTAATTCAATTGCTTCGTCAGTATAAACTGCCACACCAGCAACTTCCTCTGGCGTTACAAAACCAAATTCAATCATTTCGTCCATCTCTGAAACCGAACAACCTATAATTCCAGCTAGTTCCGCTGAATTAGTCGGAAGAGGACCTTGGTAGGGCACTCGACCTTTTAGAATTTTGCTCTGAGAACGTTTATCCTTATTTTGAAACTCTGAGCGTATATCTTCCATACCGTTGCCTCCGATTTTATTTGAATTGGGATTGGAGCCATTAACTTTTAATTTATCTTTAGAGCCCATTGGATTGAATGCAAGATCTTTAGTCATTTCTTTTTTCAGGTTCTCACTGGCATGAATAAAAGCCTGCAAATCTCCCTTGCTATCTTCGGTCGACTTTTTTTGACTTGTTTCCGTTGCCGTGTTTTGCTTTGCTAAGGCATAGTCAATAATCCACTGAGGTTTTCCTTGTGCCACCTGATTGGCTGAACTCGTCGCAGGAGCAGCAATTATGGCGACATTATCAGCTGAATTAATAACACTTTCGGTCTTTTCCACTGCAGCAAAGCTATATGGTGCATCAAGTGCTTTATTAAGTAACATTTCTACTTCATCTTCTGTGGCTTCATCAATGTGGAACTTAGAGATCAGATCCGCTTCAGCTTCGATATTAATGTCGGGATCTCCAGATGGTTTAAGAGGAAGAGGATCTTCTAGTAAGTTCTGAAACTTGGGTTTCTTGGCTTTTTTCTTAGTCGGCGTCTTTGGGATATCTTTTATCTCTAAAAGTCTTTCCTTGATTACCTTTAAGGGCAAAAAATTATCTCGTTGCTGCTCGAGAATCCACTTCAGTCTTGAAATATCGTTGTCGTAGAACTTTCTGAATCCAGAGGGCGTTCTTTCTGGGGCTAATAATCCTTGGCTTTCCAAGAATCGAATCTTTGAAATTGTTATGTCTGGGAAGTCGCTCTTTAAAAGTGAAAGCACGTCACCGATCGCGTGATAAGGACGACCGCTGTCGCTATTGTCCTCCGCTTCTGTCACTTCGAAAGTGCTTCCAGGAACATAAGTTTAAATTTACCGATCTGCACCTCGTCACCATGTGACAGCTCAGCTTCTTCAATACGTTCACGATTCAAATAAGTTCCATTCAAAGAACCAACATCTTTTACCTTATAACCTTCGTCAGATTTAATAAACTCGGCATGCCTTCTTGAAACAGTAATGTCATCTAAAAATATGTCACTCTCAGGGTGACGTCCAACTTTAGTTACCTCAACCTCAAGGTGATATCTAGTTCCAGGATTCGGACCTCTCTTGACAACTAAGAGCCCTATTCCATCTTGAAGTTCGTCCATAGAGACATCGAATTCCTCTTCAATATCTCCGAGAGCATCAATTGGGGCGAAAGTCACGGTGGTTGACTCATCTACACCTTCTAGCACCGAGCCACAGGAAGAGCAAAAGTTTGCATTTGGTGAATTTTTATGACCACAATTAGAACAGTACACGTCTATAACTTACTAGTTAATACCATGCCTTGTAAAAAAGTTACTAACTTTTAACCAGAAATTAATGAGATCTAATTACGGACTTTTCCGAGCAATCTGAATCAAGAAATCTCCATAAAATAGCTATTATGCTGGTAATATTATAAATACTTATGTCAAAGTGAGATATATTATTAGCGCTAAGGATCTAGGGCGGGAGGTAAATATGATGCCTTGGGGTGACAGAGACTAAAAGGCCCTGGGAGTCTCATCATGGGTCAAGGTGATGTAGTCATCGCGTTCCAGCAACTCTTCATATCCCTCGATGTCATCTGGAGCAATCAAGCAGATCCAACCGTCACCGTAGGGATCTTCGTTAATTAGCTCGGGATTCTCACTTAATCGATCGTTTATGGAGATAACCATGCCATTGACCGGTGCATAGATCTCAGACACAGATTTGGTGGACTCCACCTCTCCTAATGTGCCACCGGATTCATACCTGGCATCAGCTGAAGGAAGAGAAACATAGACTACGTCGCCTAGGGCATCTTGAGCGTAGTCTGTAATTCCCATTCTCAGGTTACTTCCTTCCCACTTCATCCATTCGTGTTCAGTTGTAAATCGCATATCTTCTGGAACGAGCATATTGATGAGGCTATCAAATTGTGAAACCAGTCTCAAACATGTTTGGTGCCATTTTGACTCCAAGGAGACCCAATTCATGACCAATAAAGCCTTCGGGTCATAAAAATAATGTTTCTCCAACTCATTTATTGAAAGGGTTATGGTTTGCCTTCAAGGCTTCCAAGCTGGACCTATACCTCATTAGGAATAACTAAACCACTGGATTGGTTGCTACATATTGACAAATACCGATGTATTAGGAGAAAGTGCGTGATCTAATGGAAGTTAAAGGTGTTACAAAAATTCGATTTTTTGCAGATCCTATTTGCCCCTGGACTTGGGTTAGTGCCACATATGTAATTGGAGCAGCCAAAGCTCTTGGTCTTGAGATCGAAATACTGCCCATGAGTTTGAAAATTCTCAATGAAAATAATGATCTAAAAAGGGAGATTAAGGTCAAATTCGATTCAATCGAGCCCATATTGCAATCTATGGCATATGCAGCAAAGACTGGGCGGTCCGATCTATCTAAGAAGCTATATTTCGAAACAGGATACCGCTTGCATAGTTTGAAAGTAGATGACATTGATATGGCCGTAAAAGAGGTTCACGAAAAGTTTCCGCAGATTTTTGGCGAGGTAGAGGAGAATGCTAATTTAGCCAATGATTATCTGACCCAATTACACAGTGAAGCTATGGCACTTGTTGGGCCTGAAGTTGGCTCCCCTGTACTTCATTTATTTCCAGACGGCGGAGCGATACATGGGCCAATTATCTCCAAGGTTTTAGATGATCCCGCAGGTGAACTTCTAAAATCATTAATTACAATGTCTGGTTTTAAGGAATTCTCAGAGATTAAGCGCCAAAGATTTGAAGAATTAGACACTTATGTCCAGGTAATGCCAGTCATCTAGCCAATTGGACTAAGTTTATTAGTAGTGTCTGCGCTCTTTTTTGATTTACTAATATTTTCCGTCTCGATACTTGCTGGCTTACTTGGAGCAGTAGTTGGTATCGGAGGAGGTGCAGTAATTGTTCCTATTTTGACCCTTGTGTTTCATGTAGATATTCGCCTAGCTATCGGCGCGTCAATTATTTCCGTAATTGCCACATCCTCTGGTGCGGCAGTTGCATATATAAGAGAGAGGATGACAAATCTAAGAGTTGGAATGTTTTTAGAGATGGGTACCACAGTTGGAGCATTAACTGGAGCTTTACTTGTAAGTGTTGTTCCCGATAGGGCCCTTTTCATTCTTTTTGGCGTGGTTTTGGCCTGGTCCGGTATTTCAATGTACAAAAGTCACGCAGATGCCAAACCTCTCGAATCATCAAAAGACAAAATTGCGAATTATCTTAAGCTCCATAGTCACTATGAAGATCGCGCAACTGGCCAAACCGTTACTTATTCAGTAACGGGAACAAAAGTCGGACTTGGCTTGATGTATCTTGCTGGCATGATAAGTGCACTTCTTGGCATAGGATCGGGAGCCCTTAAGGTGCCTGCAATGGACTTAGCTATGAAGATTCCCCTTAAAGCATCATCGGCTACTTCAAATTTTATGATTGGTGTTACTGCCGCCGCATCGGCTGGGGTTTATTTTTCCAAGGGTGATATTAACCCTATTCTCGCAGCTCCTGTAGCTATTGGAGTGTTAGTCGGAGCCATTATTGGTTCTCGAATTTTGGGAAAGCTAGACGCCAAAATTTTGAGATACATTTTCGTAGGGGTCTTACTTGTTATATCTATTGAGATGCTACAGCGAGGACTGTTCTAATTATGGAAGATGAAGAAATCAAAGCAGTGGACGAAAAAGTCGAAGACTCCGATGAGATGCGCCGAGCTGAGATCGTAGTTTCTATGGTGTTGTTAGTGGGCGTGAGCATTGCAGCTACCCTGATTGGACTCGGCATTGCAATTACATTCATTCAAAATCACAACCTGGCTTCAGAGCCCTATAAGACAGTTGCCTCAAGAAAATTTCATTTTCCAACAACTCCCCAGACCATATTCAAGTCCATTATTCACGGTCAGGGAATTGGAATTACCCTGCTAGGTCTGTTTGCCTTAATACTTACTCCGATTGTGCGGGTGGCAACTTCTCTTTTGGTATTTAAGAAATCCCACGATACGCCATTTGTGTTAATTACAAGTTTTGTTTTAGTTGTTCTATTAACTTCATTTGCACTAGGACGATTAAACCTCTAGCCAAAGTTTCATTGACTTTCTATTTCTACTACTAATCTTCCCTGAATTTCACCATTGAGAAACTTAGGCACCACGTCAACTACTTCGTCAAGGCCAATTGTACTTGTAGTCTTTGCCAAAATACTCCTGTCGATATCATTAGCGAGCCTCTCCCAAGCCTTTACACGTAACTCATGAGGGGTGCGAATAGACTCGACTCCAATTAGGGCAACATTTCTAATAATAAATGGGTATAGTGATGTCATTAACTCCCCACCGCCAGTTAATCCACATGCTGCAACTGCGCCGTAGGGTTTAATTTGACGGAGAATCTCCCCCAACATCTCTCCTCCAACTACGTCTATCGCTCCACGATACCTAGCGGTAGCCAAATATCCCGTTGATTTGGCAAATACATCGCTACGGTCGATAACTTGAGTGGCACCAAGATCGATGAGATAGTTTAGGGAATCCTTTTTGCCGCTAACGGCTGTAATGTCAACTCCCTTCTTGGCTAAAAGTACAACCGCAAAGCTCCCCACCCCGCCACTAGCTCCGCTCACTAATATTGGAAATTCACTGGCCTCATCAAATAATCCGAATTTTTCAAGCGCAATTACACATAATGCTGCAGTAAGTCCAGCAGTACCTATGGCCATGGCATCACTATTGGTCAGACTTGGTGGAATATGAACTACAGATTTAGCATCCACTCGAACCAATTCGCTTAATCCCCCAAACCTATCCTCGCCAAGTCCTTCGCCTGTAACTAATACTCGGTCTCCGACTCCGATGTCTTGACAACTTGACTCTTTAACCACACCTGCCACGTCTACACCGCAAACCATTGGAAACTTCCTAATTACCGGACGAGTGCCAAGAATAGCTAGTGCATCCTTATAGTTAAGCGACGCATGGGTAGACTCAATCAAAATGTCACCCTCTGGAAGTTCGGAGAAAGGCACATCAGTTAATGAGGCTGGAATATCTTCTTCTGAAGTCCTGATTATGGCTCTTAGGCGACTTTTCATATAAT
>JABEUL010000048.1 GCA_013044465.1 Acidimicrobiales bacterium | reverse complement strand
AGTCCATAATGGTTAACCGAACTCTCGGTACTTTATAACCCTGCCTAAAGGCGGAACTTGGAGTTCACGCGAAGTGACGCGAGACCTGAATAGTTACAAATTTAGAAAGCATTTACAGACGCTGGAATTCATGAGCTGACTGCCATTTTCCTGTTTCACCTGGTAATTAAGTTTGCAGAAGAAAGTCAATTGTCTTTAGGCGCACTTGCAAGGCGTATTCCGAACCCAAATAGCTTAAACGCTCATTTTTCTATCGGTTTGTACAAAGAAGAGCGATTTTCTGCACATCGTTGGCCCAATAGCGTCTACGATATTATTAGATTACTTTTTCGGTTACATTTGTGGGCATTTTGTAAGTAGCTTTTGCGTGCCCAGATGTGAAAGGTATCTATCGTATCCAATTAACTTACACGAAGGATGGCAGCGCAACTATGGTAAATGCACTTTCATGGGATGAAGCGGTAGCTCAAGCTACGTCGGCCGGATCACTATATGAAATTTATGAAGCTGAATTGAATGGGCGAGGGATAAAAATGTTCAAGAGCTCGCCACCTTCCTTGAGAATGCTATTTGATCTCGCGAGACTTAGGACCGAGACAACTGCGCTGGTCTATGAAGATGAAGTTTGGACATTTGGCGACTTGGCTAAAAAAGTCGATAGCTACGCATCGATGCTTGTGAATAAATACGATATTCAAAAAGGTGATCGAGTAGCTATTGCAATGCGGAACTATCCTGAATGGATTGCGGCATTCTTTGCAATTGAATCTGTTGGAGCAATTGCCGTTTTGCTCAATGCCTGGTGGACTCCAGAAGAGCTTGAACATGGAATCAAGTTGAGTGGTTCGAAATTAGTATTTGTAGACTCTGAGAGATTAGTGCGGATTGGAAAACTTGTCAAGTCCTCTAATGATCCAACGCTGGAAAGCCTTAAAATTATTGTGGTCCGACACGAGGGCGATCTTTCAGAATCATCTTCCTATGTGAGCAAAATCGACGATCTTCTTGAAGAGGGCGCAACTATGCCGTATGTTGAAGTTGGAGCTGAAGACTTTGCCACAATGCTATTTACTTCAGGAACTACAGGACGCCCAAAAGGTGCGGTTTCAACTCACCGGGCCGTTCTTCATGGTTTGTTGGGGTTTGGGTGCCGACGAGCGGTCGATGCCTTGAGATATCAAGAAGAATCTGGACCTAAAGAAGACGTACAAAGTAGCTTCATTTTGGTTGTTCCGCTTTTTCACGTAACCGGAGCAATTCCTGTGATGTTAGGTTGCTTCACAACGGGAAGCAAATTAGTAATGATGCACAAGTGGGAACCTGAGAGAGCCCTTGAACTGATCGAGCGGGAGAGAGTGACGACTTTTGTCGGCGTCCCCACGCAGGCACACGATTTGCTTGAGTCGCCTTCTTTTGCTACACGTGACACGTCAAGTTTGAAAAGCGTTGGCGGAGGGGGAGCTCCGGCGCCACCTGAACTTGCTCGACGAATTGAGCGAAGTTTCAAAAATGGTCGGCCACAGATAGGCTATGGAATGACTGAGACTAATGCTTACGGTCCTGGAAATTCAGACGATGACTACTTAAACAAGCCCAGCAGCACTGGACGGTGTGTTCCTATCATGGAAGTTAGGGTAGTTTCTCCAGAAGGAGATATATTGCCTACTGGGGAGATAGGAGAAATCGAGTTTTTTGGTGCCAATCTGATATCTGGTTATTGGGAAGATGTAGAGGCAACCGAGGAGGCATTTCATGACGGGTGGCTCCGAACTGGCGACTTAGGTTACATTGATGAAGACGGTTTTGTTTTTGTTGTTGATCGGGCTAAAGATATGGTGCTTCGTGGTGGCGAGAACATTTACTGTGCAGAAGTTGAGGCAGTACTTTATGAGCATCCAGCTATTTCAGAAGTTGCGGTATTTGGAATTCCAGATGAAAGACTAGGCGAAGAACCCGTGGCAGCCGTGGTTCTAAGAGAGGGTGCTTCAGTTGATGAAGGCGAACTTAAATCATTCGCATCCGAGCATCTGGCGCCATTTAAAATTCCTGTACACGTGATATTCAAAAAAGATGGCCTTCCAAGAAATGCCGCAGGAAAAGTCCTGAAGCGAGAGCTAAAAGAAGAGTTAATAAAAACTCAAAAGTGACCTCTCCATAATCTAAATACCGCAGAATTTGCTAATGCTGCTCTAAGATTAAATCATTAGAAGGGAGGCAATAGATGGATTCTAAAGATTCAGGAGCCAAAACTAGAGACGCTGTCGCTCCACAGGAACACACTACTGTCGCAAGTAGCCGACAGAACGTAAATATGCTTGGGGTTTTAGGGTATCCTACGACCTTCCTTCGGGATCGCCACTTATTCCACAGCGAGAACAACGAGTGGCGGAGAGTTTTTTCTGAGTTTTTTGGCACCTTTTTGCTTGTGTTTGTGGCTGTGGCGGGTCCGATGGTTAATGCCAAGTTTGGGGGGCATGTCATTCCCGATGCAGTGAGGGTAACGGCCCCAGGTTTGATGGTCGGAGTCGTTATTCTTTTCATGGGATCAGTTTCAGGAGCACACTTGAACCCAATTGTCTCCCTAGCCTTCGCACTTAGGAAGGATTTTCCCTGGAAGCGCGTGCCAGCGTACATAGCTGCCCAAATTGTAGGTGGGACTCTGGCTCCTCTTGTTCTAATTGGTCTCCTTGGTCATCAAGGAAATGCCGGGCTTACACTACCTGGACTTGGCATAACACCAGTAGTAGCAATGTCGTGGGAAATTATTCTTACGCTGGGTTTGGTATACACGATTTTGGGAACAAGTTCTGGAGCTCAGAATGTTGGGCCGATGGCTGCCATTGGCGTGGCTTTATATATTTCCTTAGCCGGAATGATCGGTGATCCGGTGAGCGGTGCTTCAATGAATCCTATTAGATCACTTGGGCCAGTAATCATATTTGGCCACTGGACTAACTTTTGGATCTACATTGTTGGCCCGGCAATCGGAGCTCTAATTGCGGTGGCATTTGCTTGGATCTTGAGAGGACCCGGAGGTGGTTTCTATGGGAAAAGAGCAGCCCAGGGAGCGCTTGACTGGTTGTGGCACCCCGGGCCAATTGAACATGCAGTTCCTAGTAGTCCCGAAGAAATAGCCACAAGAGGCGAAGCCGTCGAACCGCCACTAGGGTAGGAGCAACTTTGCCGAAGCGCACATGATCTCCT
>JABEUL010000047.1 GCA_013044465.1 Acidimicrobiales bacterium | reverse complement strand
GTCATAGACACTACCGAATCTGACCAAGTCCTAGATGATCCAAGAAAAAGTGACGTTGACGCGTGGGGCAGATCCGAAAATATGCGCAAATTTGTTCGCATGATGACAGGACCAGTTTATCGAAACTGGTTCCGAGTGGAATGGGATGGACTTGAAAAAATACCCAAAGAAGGCGGCGCTCTTTTGGTGGCCAATCATGCGGGCGCAATTCCACCGGATGCAGCTGTAATCATGCAAGGAATTGAACAAGAACTTGGTAGGCCGGTCTATGGAATGGCTGATTTCTGGTTCCGTACGATTCCCGTAGTCGGCACCCTTTGGAACCGAGCTGGCGGTATTGCTGCCCATCCCGAGAACGCCTACAAACTTCTCCATGATGACGGACAACTTGGTCTCGTGTTCCCTGAGGGAGTCAAGGGACCATCCAAGCTCTATAAAGATAGATACCGGCTAAGAAGATTTGGGAGGGGAGGATTTGTAGAGATAGCTATGAGATCCGGGGTCCCCATCATTCCCATTGCTGTTATGGGTGCCGAGGACGCCATGCCGATTTTGGCAAGATTCCCAACTGTTGCTAAGTCCCTTGGTGTGCCGTACTTCCCGTTGACATTAAACCAAGTCCTTTTAACTCCCTTTCTCGGACCTCTTCTGTCAAGCGTGGCCTACCTTCCGGCCAAATTTAGACTCAGGGTATTAGATCCAGTGCATTTCGATGTGCCGCCTAATCAAGAGCGATACTCCAAGAGTCAGGTAATGGACGAATCAGAGGCCATTAGGCTTCAAATTCAAGAAGCGCTTTTTGACTTACTTCGGCATCGACGAAACAGGTGGCTGGGCTAATGGGCAGGCGAATATTGGTAACTGGAGTCGACACCTTTTGGGGGGCGCGAATGGCTCAGGCCTTAGAAAAAGATCCCGAAGTAGATCTAATTCTTGGGGTGGGATCTGTGGATCCCCCAGTTGAACTTACTAGAACTGAATTTATCAAGACCGACCAAAGTTACTCTATTTTGGCCCGAATTGTCAGGGCAACCCGAGTTGAAACGGTGGTACATACCTTTTTAGTAACCGATTCAACAAAGGTAAGTGGCCGAGCACTAAATGAGATTAACGTGATCGGCACAATGAATTTGTTGGCCGCAGCTGGTGGACCTTCTTCTTCTGTAAGACAGGTTGTTATGAAGTCATCTACTCTTGTCTACGGAACAAATCCTAGAGATCCCAGCTTTTTCACCGAGAGTTCCAAACGTTCTTCACCTGCTACTAGCAGGTTGGAAAGGACTTTAGTTGATGCAGAGAGCTATGTTCGAGATTTTGCCGAAGACAATCCCCACGTCACAGTCTCACTCCTTAGATTTGCAAATGTGCTCGGAACCGATATTCAGACTCCTACAACAATGAATCTTCGCAAGTCACGGCTTCCGTATATAGTTGGCTTCGATCCACAAATCCAATTTGTTGAAGAAGATGATGTCGTAAGAGCGCTTGAATTTGTAACTACTAATCAAATTCCTGGAGTTTTTAATGTTGCTGGAGATTCTAAAATCCCATGGAGTGAAGTTGCAAAAATTTCAGGTGCCAGAAGAATTCCAATATCAGCAATCGGAACTGACATGGCTGTCATGCCGTTGATCAAATTCGGCTTGATCGAAGCACCTCCTGAACTTCTGGATTTGCTTAGATATGGCAGAGGGGTCGATAATTCAAGACTTAAGTCATCCGGGTTTACGTACCGATATACATCAGCTGGGGCCGTTGAGAATTTTACCCTTTCTCATCAACTTAGAAGATCACTGGGATCTGGTTCGAGTGTATACAAATATCAACATGATGTGGAGGCATTCTTTAGACACTCTCCCGCAGTTATTCGCCAAGATGCAAAATCAGAAATTTAAGGCATCATTAATTAATTAATGAAACAAAAATAAGAAGACCAAGCTAGCCGCGGTTAACCCAGGTTTCGCAGAGTTTCTGCCTTCTCTCAATCCATTCACTTTCTAAAATTGCATAACGTGCGTGATCTTCCCATTGGCCATCTATCTGCAAGAATTTTATCGCGACACCTTCAAACCGAAGCTCAAGTTTCTCGACTACCCTTAAACTCGACTTATTCCTGGGCACAATTGCAATTTCAATACGATGAAGTCTTAAGTATTCGAATGCAAAACCCAAAAGGGTTACTACGGACTCCGGGATATAGCCTTGACCTGCCGCTGCTTCGTCTATCCAGTAACCGATGGTGCCGCTAGAAAAAGCCCCTCTGATTATTCCCGAGAGATTTATTTCCCCGATAAATCTCTCGCCCAAAAAAATGCCAAATCCATAACAAGTTCCCATTTCCCTTTCACGGCTTAATGATCCAATCCGCGACCTAAATGCATACTCTGTAGTTTCTAGGTATCCTCCGTTTGGCACTCTGGGCTCCCATTTAACTAACCATGCGTGACACCTAGTTCTTACCTCCTGCCAACTTTGGTAGTCCTCAGGCCCAAGTGGCCTCAGTGTGATTCGCTTGCCCGTAATAAGTGGACCCTTTATCGGGCCAGCTGGCTTTTCATGCGATATTCCAATTTTCGAACGCATCATACTAATACCTTGTCAAGTGCTTCCATGAGTCTCGCAACCGATTCTTCGTTAGCGTTGTAACCCATGAGACCGATTCTCCAAACCTTTCCCTGTAGAGGACCTAGACCTCCGCCAATCTCTATTTTAAATTCTTCGAGCAGTACTCTCCTGATTTGAGCCTCATTATCAATGAACTTAGGTGGAATTTGAACGGTCGTAAGAGGTTCGAGTCGGTATTTCTCGTCAACTAAAAGTGAAATATCTCTTGATCCAAGCTCGTACGCCAACAGTAAACTTGCCCGTCGGTGACGCTCTATTACTTGTTCTAATCCCTCCACCAAAATCAGTCTAAGGCTTTCATTTAATGCCACAATCATTGACGTAGGTGCAGTGTGGTGGTATCTCCTGGGCCCACCTTTTAGGACATAATCTGCAACTAAATTCAAGTCAAAATACCAGCTTGTAGGTTTTTCAACCAAATGCTCCATGCACCTTGTGCTTACCGACACGGGAGATAATCCCGGCGGAGTACTCAAACATTTTTGAGAACCTGACAAAAGCGCATCTATCCCCCAGCCTTCCATATCTACTTCTACTCCTCCAAGTGAGGTAACACAGTCAGCAATAAGAAGTGATTCATGTTTCATTTGGCCAAGCGCCTCAATGTCATTTTTTACCCCAGTGGAAGTTTCACCGTGAACTGCCCAAATAATTTTGGCAAATTGATCCTTTGAAAGAGCAGCTAACTCCTCCATATCAAGCGGCTTCCCCCAAGCAACATGATATTCAAAAACCTTTGCACCTCTCCTTTTAAACATTTCAGATGCACGTTCACCAAAAGCGCCGTTTATTCCAACAACCACTTTGTCATTGGTGTCTACTAAATTGGATATTAAAGCTTCCATTCCCCCTGACCCTGTGGCTGATATCGGAAGAGTCAAGGGAGATTC
>JABEUL010000046.1 GCA_013044465.1 Acidimicrobiales bacterium | reverse complement strand
GACGTATTTCTTCGCTTGGAGGTGGTCGGTGACCTTGTTGACCAAGACCACGAGCTGCTTCTCTCGGCCCATCACGGCACCCAATTCGGCCCAGATCTCCTCCGTCTCCGTAGCCGCTACGTCGTTAGCAGTGTGGGCCCTCCGAGGCTTGACCGTCTGGTTCGGCCCGAATACGGTTCGATTGGAACGCACGTGCGCACCGACACGGCCGGCGATGTCATGATCTATATGCATGAAGCAGGAACGCACCTCGCCACGTGTCACTGTTGACGGACGGGCTCCCACGCGTGCGGAGCACCGCACAGCCCAGGCGCGTCCGGTATATTTGTCCTGACGGCTCAGACCGCGAATGCCGAATTGGGAGATTTAAGTGCGGCCTTCAGTGACACACTTAAATTTGGTTGTTGAATACCATTAGTTTTCCTAAACTTCGCCGCCAAGTCCATGAAGTGTGCGTGCAATGGTTCCGTTAAAGGGCTGATACATCCCCAGCTGTTACTTTAGCATTGATTTCCGTTAGTGCTGCTTTGAGCACCTGAAAACAAATCTTCGCTGTATCTGAAGTTGGATTAAAGGTCGCTTTGGCTTGAGCTCTAGGATGTATGTAGTTCCGAAACTCGCGCACCGTGTGGCTAAATTTCTTGACGTCCTCGGAAAGGTAACCGAGTTCGAATGTGACATTAATTAGATCGCTGAGTTTCCAAAGTGGCAGTGGCAAGGTGGTTCCACTTTGAGCAGGTGCTGCATCAGCCTGGACGAAGGCAGCGGCATTTCGCTTTGCAATATCCAGAAGGATCCCTTCGAGAGTACTCCCGATAAGGAATATGGAAGCTAGGGGGGCGATGGTTAGTGTCGATTCAATCTCTATGATCCGCTGTTGGATCACTGCTTTAATATCACTTTCTAGGTTAGCAATAGCAGCGGTGATATCCCGAAAATCCTCTTTAAGGAAAGTCTCCAATACTAAGGGCTCTGCATCGATTTCTTGGGTAATCAAATTTATTCCAAGCAACTTTCTGCCTATCTGTTTGCACTTTTCGATCAAATTCGGGCTGAAATCACCTTCATGGAAATCTTCAAGAGAAATCTTGAACTCAATGTAATCAATCAGCTCGAGGATTGATTGCCCGACCAAATAGTCATCATCCTCATTCCACAATCCCCTTACACGATTCGCTTTTGATCCGCTATCATAGTTATATCGATCCTCATAAATATCGATATTGAGATTCACTGCAAAAAACTCGCCCATTGTGCGGTTCGAGAAATCCAGGACATACCCACTATCCATCCCGAAGAGTTTTTCCAGGTACATTCGATCTATTGTGGATAAATTGGACATCATTTGATTTTACCTGAGATGCTCCATCCACGTAAAACTTGTGGGGGCCAAACGTTCAGCGTTGTCAAACGTCTAGCGGTGTCATTGCTCGTCCATTAATGGTCTAATGCTGCGTATGTGGAACGTTTCCCAGATTTTAGATCATACTCTTACTGTTCAACCTCTGCGGCGATCCCTTTATCAGAGGCTTTCACCTTTGCCGGATCGATTTCGGAGCCTGAGATATAGACATCCGAATTTTGCATATGAAACCCCGTGTTGTTTCTTCATCCTCCTTGGGTGACTGGGTGACCAGCTATATAATTCCCTAAATCACTGCTAGTGCTGTATCCAGTTTCAAAAATGAATAACTGACGACACCTTCATTGCCGCGAGAGAATTTTCCCGCTATCTCGCGGTTGTAACTATGATGACTTGCAATTTTGCTCGATGTCCGGTAGGGGGGTCTGTTTGAATTTACATAGATCTCGACTGTCACCCAAGGTGGTTGAGACATATTGCAAATAGGGATGTACTTGAAAGTGTGACCAGGAACATATAAGGTGGGGAATGTTGAACGATTTCTTAAATAACTTGCGGAGACCTGAAGGATTGCCGGATTTTGATAATCCTCCCCTAGATGAGGTGGCAATTACTTTAGTGTTTAGTCAGATGCTCGACTTTTCAAAAGAATGGGTTGCAGATTTTCAAAAGAAAGTTATTAACGAATTTCCAAAAATTGAAGTGAAAAACAGTGTTGTGATTCACATGATTGAAGACCTATCAACACAACCTAATCTACCTGTCACATTCAATATACCCATGGGGCAAAACCGATATTGGCTAATTAGTGAAGACGACGCAACCTTGGTCCAGCTCCAACATGATTCATTCATATTCAACTGGAGGCGAAGGGATAAAGAATATCCTCATTTTGAGGCGATTCTTCCAAAGTTTTGGACTAGCTTAGAAAAATATTTGGAGCTTGTTGAAGAAAAAGGTTATGCTAATTTAGTACTAAGACAGGTTCAAGTTGAGTACATTAATTGGATACCCGAAGATATGCTAGGCAAGACCGACGTGCTAAAGGCTGGAAAGTACCTCAGTTTGAATAACCTTGGAGAAATCACTTTGCCCGATGATGAAACATTCCTAGCGAGGTATAGTGTAAGAAATGATTCCGGAGTGTATGCCAGGCTGTATTTGCAATCGCAAAGCGCCTTGCGAGACGAACCCATGTTAAAAGATGGACGATCTTATGGAACTCAAACCATACTTTCATTTCGAGTGCCCTGTAATAGGAATGTCGAGGAAAATTGGTTGTTTTCAACTTTAAGCGAAGGAAGAAACATAATTGTAAAATCGTTTACTGAATTAACCTCGGAGTTAGGGCACAAAATATGGGGGAAAAAATGACAATTACTTTGGACCAGGATGCATCAGCCACAAGAGTTACGAAACCTACTCTAAGGCCGCCAGTTTCATCTGAATCCAAAGGAACGAACGTAGATTCATTTCTAAGTCACGACGCTGAATCACCAGGTACATCTGTCGAACTTGTGAACTCAGTTGCCTGGTCGATGGACACACTTAATAATTGGGTCACACTCTACAGTGCTTCTACCTTAGTTTACGATACTTCATTTAATCCTTGGCAACCAATATGGCAAATTCTCTTAGAGTCTCGCTTAAGAGACTTAGCAAGCAAGAGTTTTGACAATACAGATCTCACGAAGCCTTCCAAGGAGGCCCTAAGAAGAGCCTCGGAATTCACGAAAAAATTGCATGCTTCGTTGACCGATATCCCGTTCCCCGCTGTACTTCCTTCAGAAGAAGATGATTCCGTAATACTGCTTTGGCAAGAGAAAAAACATGTAATTAGGATTGAGATTGGAAGTAATGAAGATTACGTGTGGATTTATGACCGGGATAGCGAGACATTTGTTGATGGAGAATTAAATAATCACGAAAATCGTATTCAAATGTTATTTCAAAGTTTAATAAATTCCTAGCAATGTGCCGATGTGGTGACACAGCTACTGTCGCTCCTGATAATCATTTGTGGCGAAGATTTATGAATGATTCAGAACACCTTGTGTTTGACAAACGACTCAATAGATATATTTTTCATGGCAACATACTTGGCAATATGCTTCAATTTAATGATGATTTATCTACTTACTGGAGAGAACATTTGACGGAACGTCATAATATATCTGCCGAACAAGTCTTGGTCCAGGTCGAAGACGAGCGGTATAGTTTAATAGGTGAAATATCTGTAGAATTTCTACGAAAAATTCAATGTAAAGTCTCACATGGCCCGACAAATGTGGTTCCACTCGGATGCTCTCATACTTCCGTATCTCTTCCTGACGGAATTGATCCAAATGACCCCCGTGACAAGGGAAAGCGAAGAGAGGTAAGGCTAAAAATTAATGAGAACTGTTTTTTTGTTCATGGTATGTCCGGTAGACCCGGGATTGCATAAATTTAATATCGGATGATAAAAATTGTGAAAATCGTCGATCGGGTGGCTCCGGACAAGCCGTGATGGCCCTTGGCCATGACAGTATAGAGGGCTTGTTTGGTGGGACTAGCGACTACTCGCACTACCTCCCCGACCTGCCAACCCTGACCACTAAGAATAGCCTAGCTACCGCTTACGATTCAGCTGGCAAACTTGATGAGTCAATGCAAGCTGGGATAACCCATAACGTAAAAAACAGGACAGTTAAGCACATCCGTTCTGGGTAAATAGCATTAAAGATAGGTGCGGACGGAAACTCACTTTTTTGCCCTGTCATTATTTTGAATGCTCCTGATTTTAAGAATGCACAAAGCGATTTTTCCATCGGGCAAGTGCGGGTGGTATTAGATTGCCAGATAGGCAAGAAGGAGAGCGGACTGTCTCGTTGGAAATCGCCGTGGCACGATACCTCCGAGTGCTTCGAAATGCGGTCCACACGGTTTCAAAGCTCGAGACAAGCCCGCTCGTCGTCGAGATGAGATATTGCTTATGGTGCATGATGGCAATGTGCCCCCTGATTGCTTGTTACTTCCATTCCTTTACTGGGTTGAGTTACTCGCCAACCCAGAACAGCTACGTCGATCACCGGCAACTCGCTTATAAAACTAATTCCGATGACAATTTGGCCAGGGGGAGATGCCATCAACAGATGCTCCTTCATGATCGGCACTTGCTTGGTGACATCAAGTGGATGCAACTGAAATTGAATGGTTTGTTCGCCACACGAGTTCTTGTGCTTAAGCCTAAGTTTTAGTAGCCCTAGTTTTGCCAAGATTAGAAGCAATCCGATTTAGGGCAGTTATGTAACCTTGCATATTGGCGGTTGCTCTGCTGAGAACTATTGAGTCAAATATGATCCAAAATCCGGCTCATTTCGTGCCCCAAACGTGCCCCACCAGAATAAAAACGTGCCCCAAACGTGCCCTTTCCAGGGGTATTTCAAGGGAATTGTGGGTAAACAAAGGTGTTAAAAAGTGAGTGATAAATATAGTCTGACCTGCGATAATGGTCCATTTTCCTGGTGGGGCTAGCTGGACTTGAACCAGCGACCTCAGCATTATCAGTGCTGCGCTCTAACCAGCTGAGCTATAGCCCCAATATATATGAGAAATTAATATTACTCTGAATCCAAACACGGGTTGAAAAAGCTCGCTTTTGCTAATCCGAGTTGCTTGTCTCTACGATGGCTGCAGCTGCTACGACCTGCTCTGCGTCAAGGTTCATTACCCTTACACCAGTTGCATCTCTTCCCTGCGAGGCAACTTCACGAACTTGCGTCCTTATGGTTACTCCCCCGGAGGAAATCAGGAGTACCTCCTGGTCAATTGTCACCATATACGCAGCCACTACAGACCCTCTGCTTGCTGTCAGTTTGATTCCCCTAGCCCCTTGCCCTCCTCGAGATTGCGAGTTGAATTTTTCGACCTTTGTTCTCTTCCCATAGCCTGAGTCAGTAATTATCAAAATATCCGCTTCGTCATGTGCCACGTCAAAAGAAACTAGTTCATCCCCGACTTTCATTTTCATTCCCCTCACGCCAGCAGCATCTCTTCCCATCGGACGGACTTCTTTTTCTGAAAACCTAATTGTCATTCCCTTTTTGCTCACACAAAAAACATCATCTTCGCCAGAAGTTGCTACAACTCCTACCAATTCATCTCCATTGCGCAAACTAATTGCGATGAACCCTTCGCGTCTTGATTTATCATATTCACTAAATGCAGTTTTTTTGACCTGGCCTTGCTTCGTCGCAAATAACAAATATTTAGAAGATGAGAAATCTCTAGTATCAACAATGGCTTGTATTGTCTCAGTTGGCTCTAGTGGCAAAAGATTGACAATTGGAGTTCCTCTTGCCTGGCGCTCTTTGACTGGGACTTCGTGTGCCCGCAACCTATAAACTTTTCCTCTATTTGAAAACAAAAGCAAATGGGCATGTGATGTTGTGTGAACCAAATGGGCTACTAGGTCTTCTTCTTTTAACTTTGTCCCCTGTACGCCACGGCCTCCTCTTGCTTGGGTCCTGAATGCCTCAGCGTGCACTGCTTTTACATACCCGGCCCGAGTGATGGTCACTACAATCTCATCATCGGCTATTAGGTCTTCGACATTCATGTCGCCTGCGTCAAAAACTATCTGAGATTTTCGAGGTTCTGCAAAACGAGCTCGGATCTCTTTAAGTTCTTGAGAGATCACTTCTTTTAAAAGAGCGTCGCTTCCTAATATTGACTCAAGCTCACTTATAATTAATCTCAGCTTGGCCGCTTCTTCTTCTAATTCAGTTCTACCCAGCCGAGTTAGGCGCCCCAACGTCATGTCTAGAATGTGATTTGCTTGCTCTTCACTGAAAGAAAATGGCTCAGCACATAGTCCTAGTCTTGCTGCTGCTCTATCATCTGAGCCTCGAATAAGAGCAATCACTGCATCCAGCATGTCAATGGCACGAAGAAGTCCTTCAACAATGTGATATCTTGCCTTTGCTTTAGCAAGTCGGTATTCGGATCGTCGTGTGACAACTTCTATTTGGTGATCAACATAAGCATTAAGTGCTTGAGCCAGGTTAAGGACCCTTGGCACACCGTCAACAAGTGCTAGAATGTTGGCCCCGAAACTTGTTTGAAGCTGTGTGTGTTTAAACAAATTGTTTAAAAGAACATTGGCGTTCGTATCTCTTTTGACATCGATTACTAGCCTTGGCTTTCGTCCTGCAGAATCATTTTGCATTCCGCTAATGCCCTCAAGTTCACCTGATTTGATTAGATCGGCAATTCTCTTTTCAACTACTTCAGGTGAAGTTTGATATGGAAACTCCGAAACAACTATTTTCTGTGAACCGCCTTTTCCTTCCTCGATTTCTGCAACCGCCCTGATCTTTATAGACCCACGACCAGTCCTGTAGGCGTCCATGGCTCCTGCTTTTCCAAGGATCAATCCCCCAGTTGGGAAGTCAGGACCTTGGACAAACTGCATCAGGTCATCTGGTGTGGCGTCTGGATTTTCAATAAGGTGAATTGTTGCATCTATGACTTCACCCAGATTGTGCGGGGGAATGTTGGTGGCCATTCCTACGGCAATACCCTGAGATCCATTCACCAACAAGTTGGGAAATTTTGCTGGAAGCACTTGGGGTTCATTTTCGGATGCATCGTAATTCGGAATGAGATTGACGGTGTCTTCATCTATTCCGGCAAGTAGTTCCATAGCTAATGGGCCGAGTCTGCATTCGGTGTATCGCATGGCAGCTGGACCATCTTCAGGGCTTGTAGAACCAAAACTCCCATGTCCGTCAATTAATGGATGTCTAAGTGATATATCTTGGACGATTCGTGCTAATGCATCATAAATTGCAGAGTCACCATGGGGGTGGAATCGACCCATGACATCACCCACCACACGCGCACATTTCACATACGGTCGGTCGGGTCTGAATCCTTGATCGAACATTCCGTAAAGGATTCTTCTGTGGACTGGTTTAAGCCCGTCTCTTGCATCAGGGAGAGCACGTGAAACAATGACTGACATGGAGTACTCGAGAAACGAGCGCTCCATTTCTTCTTGTATCTCAATTGGTTCGATTGAAGGCGAATCTACGTCGCCAGGCGGTTCAAAATTAAATGTCAAGGAACCTTACATCCTTTGCGTTTGTTTGAATAAATTTTTTGCGAAGTTCTACGTCATCTCCCATGAGGACTGAGCAAACTTCGTCGGCAATAGTTTCATGTTCGAGACCGATTTGAAGCAACGACCTTAACGAGACTTTCATAGTGGTGTCTCTAAGTTCTTCGAAGTCCATTTCTCCCAAACCTTTTAGTCTTTGAAACTCTGCTTTGTGATTTGGATTTTCAGTCAAGAACTTTGCCTTTGCTGCTTCATCTCTTAGGTAAACTTTGCCTTTTCCAACTAACGTTGAAAATAGAGGGGGTTGGGCTACGTACACATGACCTGCAGCAACTAATGGCTTCATGAATCTGAAAAAGAACGTAAGGAGTAGCGTTCTGATGTGGGAGCCGTCGACATCAGCATCGGCGAGAATAATAACTTTGTGGTATCTAATCTTGGTTAAATCAAAATCATCCTTAAGGCCCGCACCAATTGCGGCAATTAGGGCTTGAACCTCAGTATTTTTAAGCATTTTGTCGATCTGTGCTCTTTCAACATTCAGGATTTTTCCCCTAATTGGAAGAATTGCCTGGGTCTTAGGATCTCTTGCATCTTTAGCCGAACCCCCAGCGGAATTTCCCTCAACAACGAAAAGCTCCGACGCTCTTGGATCCTTTGATGAACAGTCTGCCAACTTTCCGGGCAATCCGGCGCCGTCTAGTGCGGACTTTCGTCTGGTGAGATCCCTAGCCTGTCGTGCTGCCATCCTAGCCTTGGCGGCCAGTTGCGCTTTTTGGACTATTTGGTTTGCTTCTCGTGGGTTTTCCTCAAGCCATTCCACCAACTTTTCATTTGTAGTCTTTTCAACGAGTGACCTTATTGAGACATTCCCTAGCTTTGCTTTTGTCTGTCCTTCAAATTGAGGCTCGGCTAGTCTCACCGCAATAATTGCAGTCAAACCTTCACGAATGTCTTCACCTAAAAAGTTGTCGTCTTTTTCTTTAAGCGTGTTTCGACTTCTTGCGTATTTATTAATGGCATTTGTAAGAGCTTTTTTGAAGCCCTCTTCATGCATTCCACCTTCGCTGGTGGCTATTCCGTTGGCAAAAGAATGAATTGATTCGTAATAACCTGTGTTCCACTGAAGTGCAACTTCTACTTCTTGGCTCTCTTCAGACTGGGAGTAGGAGCAGACTTTTTTGAATAGTGCCTCTTTTGAGACATTGAGATGCTTGACGTAGTCAACAATTCCGCCGTTGTACTTAAAGGCTTGCTCTTGTTCGTGTTCCTTGCGGTCATCAACGAACTTTATTTCCAATCCTTTGTTAAGAAACGCCATCACCTGCAGGCGCTCTAAAACTGTTTGCGCCCTAAATTCGGTCTCTTCAAAAACTGATTCATCAGGCCAAAATGTTACGGTTGTGCCTGTTCTTCCCCGGGGAGCTTTTCCAGTAATTTTTAGAGGTCCTGATGGTTCACCTCCATTTTTGAAAACTTGCTCGTGGTGTGATCCCCCTCGATCAATCTCTAAAACTAAGCTCGTCGAAAGAGCGTTTACAACCGATACTCCAACTCCGTGAAGCCCACCTGAGACTTTATATCCTCCCCCGCCGAACTTTCCACCGGCATGCAATACGGTCAGAACAACCTCAGCTGCTGACTTTCCTTTGTATTGAGGGTGCTCATCCACTGGGATTCCACGCCCATTATCTGTTACCCTGCATCCGCCATCATCTAAAAGCCTGACTTCAATTTCTGTACAAAAGCCAGCCATGGCCTCGTCAACGGCATTGTCCACTACTTCCCAAATAAGGTGATGCAAACCACTTGGTCCAGTTGACCCAATGTACATACCAGGTCTTTTTCTAACTGGCTCCAGACCTTCTAAAACTGTAATTTGGGCCGCATCGTATGCATTTTCTTTTGGTTCAGGATTTGTCGGCATTTTACTTTCGTTTAGATCAAATAGTTGTAATTCTTCAGACACAAAAGTGCGCCCTCTCCATTACTAGGTCCAGGTTAATAGGACACAATTACTTGGTTTTGTCCAAACCTTTCTATGTATATACACTACCAGTTATAACGGCTCTAGAAGTCATTTTTGGGCCTTCTAACCACTACTTTCACAACCCTAGGCGCCTGTCCTTGAAATCTCTCTTCTAGCTTTGAAATTACTAGGGGGGTTAGGTACTTTGCTTGGGATGCCCAGCCTGGATCTTCTGTCTCAAGGGTTAAAACACCATCTAAAATGGTATAAGGTTTCGAGAATTTTGCTATTTCTTTCCCGGCTATTTCTGGCCAGTTTGAAAAGATCTCTTTTATTACCTCTAGGGGTCCAACCTGAGTGCGGCTTAGCAGCTTTTCTAGTGCTACTTTCAGTCTCTCTACATCGTTTTCCATACCTATGTAAAAGGGGTTTCCATAATAATTTCTTGGCTAACTTCAAGACCTGGGAGTTTTAGAGCTGAAGTAATAAATACCTGGTCTTTTGGAAGATTTTCAAGAAGTCCAAAGATCCTTGAGGTATCCAACTCTGAGGTTATGTCGTCTAACAACATCACCGGTGCTTCTCCAAATTCTTCAGTCATCAACAAATGCCCCGCCAGTATAAATGTTAGTGCCAAACTTCGCTGCTCCCCCCTAGATGCCTGGGTTCTGGAGTCTCTTTGATTCAAAAATATTTCAATATCGTCTCTGTGGGGACCAACTGAAGTTGTGGCTTTCTTTAAGTCTTCTTGTTTTGCTGTTTCTAAGGACGTAATTAAAGAATTGTGCCATGTTTTTTGGTATTTAATCTTAATTGAATCTTCTTTTTTTGTTAATTCCTTGTATGCCTGTGTTATTTGTGGGCTTAGTTTCTCTAAAAGATCTATCCTTTCAAAGACTATTCGCTCACCTGACAGGGCAACTCTTTCATCCCAGATACTAAGAGAGCTCTCAAAGTCCTTGTCTTGTTTAATTTGATTCTGTTTTAATAATCTGTTTCTTTGAACTACTGCTTTTTCGTAGCGCTCTAATTCGTCTTTGTATTTCAAACTCATTTCAGAAGCTAGGTGGTCCAAATAACTTCGCCTTTTTTCTGGTGGTCCAGGGATGAGGTTCACATCATCAGGAGTAAATAGAGTTGCCCTTAAATTCGTATTGTATTTTTGGGTGATTGTTCTGGGTTGAACTTGATTGCCGTTGAAGGTAGTCAGAAGTTTCTGCCCTACATCAATATTTATAGTTAGATCTCTTCCTTGATACTTAATGAACGATTGGATTGATGCTTTTTCCTCGCCTTTTTTTATCAAAGTTGAGTTGTTTCCTGGCCTGAACGAACTTTGGTTTATTACTAAATATATTGCCTCTAGTAGTGTTGTTTTCCCAGTTCCATTTTTTCCAATTATTGATATTAACCCACTGTTATGGAATTTCCAGCTGCCTTTGGAGATATTTCTTAGATTTTCGATAGAAAGTTCATCTATGTTCATCTAAAAAAATCAGGAAACCCTTACCGGCATAAGAACATATCGATAATTGTCGTCGCTTACTCCACTTATAAGCGCCGGTTTTCCTTTTTCTGGAACTCTTATCATTACTTCGCTTTCAATTACTGCTTCTATTCCATCTGCTAAATACTGTGGGTTAAACGAAGTGGAAGTTGCCTCCCCTTCAATATCCCCATCCATTCTCTCCACAGCTTTTCCAACTTCAGAAGTGATAACGGCTAACTCTAAACCTCCATCGTCAGTTGTTAATCTAACTGAAGTTGTAGCGTCTCTAACCAACAGCCTCATTCTTTTGATCGCTTCTAAGATTACTGATTTCTCAACCTTTATAGTTTGAATAAATTCCTTTGGAATTAGTTGTTCATAGCTTGGAAATGAGTCGTTAATTAGTTGGGTAGTGAGTGAGGTATTTCCTATTCTAAATCTTGCGTGTAGTCCGTCCATGTATAAAAATATGGAATCTTCGCCTTGTGATTCAGCCATCCTGTCGACTTCATGTAGTGCTTTTGCTGGAACTAAAACCTGGGTTCCTGAGGAAATTGCTTTAGTGTCGGTTAAATCTCTTATTGCTAAACGGTAGGAGTCTGTGGCAACTAATCTCAAGGAAGTTTCATTTGCACTAAGTAGCACTCCTGTTAAAACTGGTCTTACTTCATCATCAGATGCCGACCTAACTACCTGCGAAATAGCTTCAGAAAGACTTTTCGCTGGGAGCTCAACTTCATCACCAGTGATATCGGGCGTTGGGGGAAAAGTTTCAAGGGGATATATTTGGACTTCAAAATGCGTTCTTCCGGCTTCAATTATTGCTTTGTCATCCTCGACAACTACTGAAACCGAACCTTCTGGCATTGACCTTGCAATATCGGTCATTAATCTTGATGGGATTACCCCAGATCCGTTCTCTTTTCCATCAACCTCCATCGTTGTAATAATCGTGGTGTCGATATCGGTAGCGGTAAGGGTTGCTAAATTGCCGTCAACCACAAATTTGATACCTGATCTTGTTGAAGAACCAACACCTCGGGCTTGAGCAGCTCTCCCCACAAGCGCGAGAGTTTTTACTAAATAATCACGCTCAGCTAAAAACCTCATGTAATTCCCTTCTGTTTAAAAGTTCTATATATAAATATAGTTAGTAGTAGTAGGCCTGTGGATAGTGGATAACTAACTATAAACCCAGATTGCGAGCCAAGTTGCAATAAGGACAAACTATAGGGTTTTCCACAACTAGATGGATAACTCACTCAACTCCCAAAAATCACCTCACGTCTTCCACAACTAAGCAATTTCATCCACAACCCAAACGACTCAATCCCCGCCCCTTACTCAGAATTTATCCATAACTTTATCCACAAAACACAAAAACTATTGATTTCCTTGTTTAATCTTGCGGATCAAATCGGTTACCTGGTCATATATCGCCCTTCGCTCCCCCATAAGAGATGAAATTTTCTCAACGGCGTGAATAACGGTGGTGTGGTCTCTATTGCCAAATTCTCTAGCAATTGCCGGATACGAGTAGTCAGTAAGCTCACGACACAAGTACATTCCAATTTGACGGGCTAACACAAGAGGTCTTCTTCTGCTGGGTCCGCAAATATCCTCAATAGAAAATCCAAAAATGTCAGCAGTTTCTATCATAATTATTGAAGGAGTAATTTGGCGCGGGGTAAATGAAGCCAAAATGTCAGCCAGCGCAGTCT
Source organism: Acidimicrobiales bacterium (assembly GCA_013044465.1). Taxonomy (GTDB): domain Bacteria; phylum Actinomycetota; class Acidimicrobiia; order Acidimicrobiales; family JABEUL01; genus JABEUL01. Next base: position 1,916 of record JABEUL010000046.1, on the reverse strand, counting down.
CAGCCAGCCCTAAATTAACAGAAAGTCCATTAAGAGAGGCATAAGCACTAACCCTTATCAAAGCTCCTTCAAGTTCTCTGATGTTATTGGTGACATGGGTAGCAATAAATTCTTGAACATCGTGAGGAACTACCAATCCGTCTTTTTCGGCTTTAGACCGAAGAATGGCAATTCTGGTCTCGAGTTCAGGGGGCTGAATATCAGTTATTAATCCAGACATAAATCTGCTTCGCAACCTATCTTCAACAGTGGCTAAAGATCTCGGAGGGCGATCTGATGTTAGGACAACTTGTTTTGACGCATTATATAAAGAGTTGAAAGTGTGAAAAAACTCTTCTTGAAGCGAGTCACTTTTTTCCAAAAACTGAATGTCGTCTACCAATAAGACGTCGCATTCTCTATAACGACGTTTAAATGCAGTTGGAGTTGAGGATCGAATAGCTTCAACGAACTCATTCATAAACGTTTCAGTGGAAACATACCTAACCGTCATCATAGGAAAATGCTCGTTCACATAATTCCCAATTGCATACAATAAGTGTGTTTTTCCGAGCCCAGCGTCACCGTGAATAAAAAGAGGATTATATGATTTAGCAGGGGATTCAGCCACAGACATGGCTGCAGCGTGTGCAAAACGATTAGATGGACCAATTACAAAAGAATCGAAAACAAATCTTCTATTTACGTTTTCCTCACCAGATGGTCTTCTTTGTGGCTGAGTTATCTTCTCCTCGACCTCAGGCAGAATCTCCTCCAGTCCACTTTGTGCCAGTGGTTCCCGTTCCACAATTTTTATCTCCATCGGCTCTTGTGCTATTTCAGACAAAAGCTCCTCAATTACATCCTTATACCTAGTAAGTAGACGATCTCTAATTAGCGAACTTGGGGCAGACAACACCAACTGATTGGCCTCTTGCTCTTCAAAGCGAATGCCAGCAAGCCAAAGATTCCACGTTGCCCCTTGAAACTGCGCGCGAAGAGCACCAGAAGCAGTACTCCACAACTCAGAGCCGTTCATGCTCCCAAGATCTCCCTAGTAATAGAGCTAAATCCACAGACATTTCCACAGTTGTGGACTACGGTTTTTACGGACATGTAGTTTTCTTTGGTTTTCCACATAAATTTCTCATTCTCTATACTCCACCTAAACACGTAATTAACACTAGAACTAGCAAAATACACTGTTTTCTACGTTACAGCCGAAAATGCACCTTGGATTTACTGGCTAAAATAGAACAGGCCCTGATTGGCGGCTTTGATTCCCAATCAAAAAGGCTAAAAACGGTCTGTTATCAGATCAAATAAGATGGAATAACTAAGGGGATCGTCCCCAGGGCTCAGATACCCAAAATCTCAGTGAGGATTCAGTGAAACGGACTTTTCAACCAAATAACAGAAAACGTGCTCGTAAGCACGGCTTTCGCCACCGAATGGCCACTAGGGCCGGCCAGTCGATAATTAAAGCAAGAAGGCGCAAAGGACGTTTGCGCCTCAGTGCGTGAGCTATAAACTCCGATCAATTTGTGACAGGCGGACATTTGCTGCCCTAAAGGCCACCAAATTTAGTGCCCGCCGTGGATCAGTGCGCTCTCTTTTTGCCTGTTCAGGGGAGGAAATTGGCCCAAAGATAGCCTTCGGGGTGTCCAAAAAAGTTGGTAATTCCGTGGAGAGAAATAGGATTCGCCGTCGCATTCGAGCGGCAATTGTTTCAAACCTGGATCAATTTGCACCGGGGAGTTATCTCATTATTCCTGGAAAAGGAGCACTAAATGCGAGTTTTGAGGATTTAAAGCTAGATGTATGCGAATCCATGAGAAGGTCTTCAATGAAAGCACTTGGACTGGAATCAACCAATGGGTAAATTCGCAATTTTCCTGGTTAAAGGATACCAAACACTAATGTTTTGGAAGCCATCT
>JABEUL010000045.1 GCA_013044465.1 Acidimicrobiales bacterium | reverse complement strand
GTTCGAACTCTTCATGAATATCGGTTTGACCTGGCTTATGCTGGCCAAATATGTAGAAATGAGCGAGTGAGTATCCAAAAAAGTGTGCACCGTCAAGCCCTCTTTCAATTGCAGTTGCTTCGTCGTGGTGACACATAAAAGGAAGGACGCAGGCAATTTGTGGATTTAGTGCAAACCCAGCTGGAATGCAGTCTCCGGATTTAATGGTTTCATAGTAATCGTCTACCCACTCTTTTGCAGCTTCAGGTTCAATAAATGAGAACGATAATGCGCCTATTCCTTTAGTTGCTGCTAGGTGAATAGTTTCTCGGCGAGAGCATGCTACCCATAGGGGAGGATGTGGACGTTGCATTGGCTTTGGAATTACATTTCTCGGTGGCATATTGAAAAACTTTCCTCTGTAACCGCCGAATGGCACTTCTGTAAACATCTTGGTGACAACATCAAGAGCTTCGGTCCACTCATCTCGCTTTGTAGCTCTCGCCACTTTGAATCCACCAAGCTCAGCCTCACTGGATGATTCTCCGGTTCCAAAGTCAACCCTACCTCCAGAAATAAGGTCTAAAGTGGCAATTCTTTCTGCAACTCTGGCCGGATGGTTGACCTCGAAAGGCAATTGCACAATTCCATGGCCCAGTCGAATGTTTTTTGTCCTTTGACTAGCGGCGGCCAAAAATACTTCGGGGGCAGAAGAGTGAGAATATTCCTCTAAAAAGTGGTGTTCAACCTCCCAAACGTAGTCATAGCCTAGGGAGTCTGCCAATTCGATCTGATCTAGTGCTTCTTGAAGGAGTCGGTACTCATCCCTTTCTGACCAGGGTTTTGGCATCTGGTGCTCGTAAAATATTCCAAATCGCACGGGATTTACCTCCTTGGAAAAGCAAAATAATTAAACCCACTAAATGGCTTTTGGTATTTTGCACCTTGTTGATTGATTTGTCAATATCTTTTCGCAGATTCTATGCAAATTTAATACTTTCTCTAGCGTTTCTCCTCCCTAGGCGCTAGCCTTTCTTGCGTGGAAGCTGAAAGAAATCTCCAAATTGTCCCCGATGAATTCGAGGAGGCAAATCCCAAGCCAATTTCAAAGACTAGAGAAAAGGCTCTGACCAAGAAATCCCAGGCAACGTCCCAAGACGGCAGACAAGCCCGAGCTACGAGGACGCGTTTGGCCATAATTGATGCTCTCTTGGATCTAATTGTGGAAGGAGACATCTCACCAACTGCCAGGCAGATCGCAGTTAGAGCAGGAGTCTCCGAGCGAAGTGTATTTCAGCACTTCGTAGATTTAGAAGAACTACATAAAGCCCTATCTGAAAGACAACTTTCCAGAATACTCGCAATGTCAGAAGATATTTCGCCAAATCTGCCACTTACAGAGCGCATCGATGCCTACGTCAAGCAAAGAAGTCGTATTCTAGAGGCCCTAACGCCAGTCAGAAGGGCTGCGTTGGCTATCGAGATGCACTCGGCGGAACTGCGACGCTCTAGAGACCTTTTCCATGCGCTGAGTTTAGAAGAGGTAAATAAGGTTTTCGCCAATGAGATAAAGAATTATAAACGTAGCGATCGATCTATATATGCCAGTTCAATTGAAGTCGTCTCATCTTGGAATGCTTGGGAGTCCCTTAGGGTGCAAGGACATTCAAGTGATAGTGCCGAAGCGGTTATGAGGTTTTCGCTTAAGGCTTTGCTTCATATCTCATCTGGTAATGAAAGTAATTAATTGCCCGAATTGCGCTGCATTTTATGAAAATCGATAAAGCCGTCGGAACAAGCGGCTTAGCAGTGTTGGAATGCAGCCACCTAGTAAAAAGTTTTGGGTCGAGAAAAGCTGTAAATGACATCAGCTTCCAGATTGACCCAGGTGAGTGCTATGGAATGCTGGGCCCCAATGGCGCCGGAAAAACTACGACGATCTCAATTGCTTGTGGGCTTTTGCAAAAAGATAGCGGATTAGTAAAGGTAAATGGAAAAGAACTCAACCACAAATCTATTCTGCCCAAGAGAGACATAGGTTACGTTCCTCAAGATCTCGCACTTTATCCAGAGTTAAGCGCTTCAGATAATCTAAGATTTTTTGGCAGGCTCTATGGGCTATCGGGGCGAGAGTTGGAAGGCCGTATTAATGAAACTCTTGAAACCGTAGGACTAATTGACCGTCGAGATGATCGTATTGAGAGTTTTAGTGGTGGAATGAAACGTCGTGCAAACATTGCAGCCGGACTTTTGCACAAGCCCTCTCTTCTAGTGCTTGACGAACCGACAGTCGGTGTGGATCCACAGAGTCGAAATGCCATTTTAGAAGCTGTTCAGCTTCTTAGCAACGAAGGAATGGCGGTCCTCTATACGACCCACTATATGGAAGAAGCTGAAAGACTCTGCGACAGAGTAGGAATAATAGATAAAGGTCAAATTGTGGCCGAAGGTACGAGGCGTGAATTAGTAGAACAGCTTGGTTCGCTTGACCGTATTCGAATAAGTGTAAGTGGAATGCATCGAGAAGGTGCGGAAGTCTTAAGAAAACTAGATGGGGTTCAAGAGGTTATTGAGATTGGTGATGAGATAGAAGTTCTTATTCCACAAGCCCGATTAAAGTTACCAAGTGTCATAGAAGCCTTGGTCGAAAATCATTTGCCTCTAACTTCACTGGAGGTAGTAGAGCCCAATCTTGAGGCAGTATTCTTAGCCCTAACTGGACGGGAGCTAAGAGACTGAAAGTACCTAATTCGTTATTTGTAGCCCTAAGTGTGACGTGGCTTGACTTCAAGAGACGCATTAGAGACAAGAGTGCCATTATTACATCCTTTATTGCTCCTTTTGTTCTCGCCAGTATTCTTGGCTTGGCATTTGGCAACGCACAGACCGCAGGACTAGTCAGAGTAGGGATAGTAATAACCAATCCCAATGCAACTTCAATATCAATTGTGAATTCAGGATTAGCCGAGGCTGCGCTGCCAGCATACATAACGGTTAAAAGGTTTAATAGCGTGTCTCAAATTAACTCTGGTATATCAAATCACACTATCGATGCCGGGATTATTGTCCCTGGAGATTTAGGGAGCAAAAGCAGTTTCACGAATCTTTTGAAAAACATTAAAAATCTCTATTCCACACTATTTGTCCAATCGTCGAAACTACCGGATAAATATTCCATAGCAGTTATTTCCTCAGGTTCTTCATCGATTCCAAATCAAGTGGCCAAGGGAATTGCAGCTACGATAGATTCAAGAATCTATACTGGTCTACTCGTTGCAGCTACCACAGAGGCCACAAGTGTGAATCAAACAAAATCTGCCACTACAACTACAGCAAATTCATCCAATGATTTTTTGAGTCTTTCAGTTCAAGGCGCAGTCACGCCCTTGCCATTTACGCTTAAGTCCAGCGATTTTGGTTCTGGAAAAAACATCATTGGTTATTTTGCCCCTTCAATGGCCATAGTGTTTCTTTTCATTGGTGCAGGCATGGGGGCGAGGGGAATTGTGGCTGAAAGATCAAGTGGAACACTCACCCGTCTAGCTGCCGCGCCAGTTAAATCAGGGGCGGTAGTGGTCGGCAAAATTCTTTCCATTCTTGTACTTTCCCTAGTAAGCGTTTTCCTTCTCTGGGGCGAGACTGCCGTTATTTTTGGTGCTTCCTGGGGAAATCCTTTAGGTGTAGCCTTGCTGATTGTGGCCACGACTCTCGCGATGTGTGGTCTTTCAATATTTTTAACTTCCCTTGCCAAAACCGAGCAGCAGGCCTTTTCCGCTTCCGCAATTGTTGGATTTGCACTTGCACTTTTGGGAGGAAACTTCTTTCCCCCGGGAAGTTTGCCACCGTGGATGCAAACTATAAGTCTCATGACCCCGAACGGTTGGGCATTGGTTGGATTTGGGAGACTTTCTCAGGAAGGACTCGGGCTTTCTGGAGTTCTGGGTCCAATTGAAGTATTGGGAACTATTGCCCTTATTTTTGGAATTGCCTCCCTCCTTAGGATAGGACGGGTGGTGGAACTTTGAGGTCGATCCATGCACTCCTATGGGTTGGCAGGCGCAGAGCCGCTAAAGACCAAAGATTGGCAGGAGTGGCCATTTTATTCCCGGTAGTAATAATGTTGTTAGTTGGGGTACTTTTTGGGAGCAACCATCCTGCACCAATCGGAGTAATTCTAAAATCCAACGACCAAATTACTCAAAGACTCGTTTCTGTTCTTGAAAACTCTAACTCCGTATCACTTCACTACTACACAAACCTGCCCCAGATGCAAGATGACATCTTAAGAGGCCGCGTGGTCGCTGGGGTTGAGATTCCCCAAAACTTCATGTCACAAGTGGACAATGGGAAAAACCCTTCAATTGATTTAATCGCACCAGCTGGGCAAGCTCCTGCAATAACTGCAAGAGCCATTGTCACAGCCGCCATAGCTGTAGTGTCTTCTGAGTGGACTGCGGCGCTTCAAGCTTCAAAAAAAAATCATATTCCTTTTAGTAAAGCTTTGGCTGGGGCTGAAAAATTGACCAATTCTGCTGAGACTCTTATATCAAAGAAAGTCACTCAAAGTCAGAGCCCTTTTTCATACACTGCGCCATCGAACCTTGTTCTATTTGTATTTATAACGCTCCTTGGAGCCTCATCTGCATTTGTAGATACGCGTCGACTCGGTGTTTTTTCAAGAATCCTTGCTGCTCCCGTGAGGCCAATATCAGTAGTAATAGGTCATATGCTTGGACTGTTTTTTCTCGCTATTGGTCAGTGCATTTTTCTCGTCATTATTGGCCGCGTCATGCTTGGAGTTAATTTCGGTGACCCAATAGCCCTAACTGTCTTATTGCTTGTACTCTCACTATGTGCCGCTGGAGCTTCCACTTTACTTGGCACCGTTGCAAAATCTTCAGAACAAGCCATTGCAATTGGGACGGTAGTAGGTATATCGTTCGGTATGTTGGGTGGCTGCATGTGGCCTACTTCCATCGTTGGACCTGCAATGGCAGAGTTCGGTCATATTGCTCCACAGGCTTGGGCGATGGATGCGTTCGTAAAATTAATCTACAACGGAGCGGGTATTGCTCAAATTCTCCCCGATGTTCTTGTTCTACTTGGCTTTTCAGTACTACTAGTTATTATTTCGTCAAATCGTCTAAGGCGAGTTATTTCCAACAAATAAATGCATACTAACTCCTATAGGTGAGTTAGCAGGATGAGGTAAATTGAAACAATTTTCCGTCGGGTAAAAACTTTGAAGGAGCTTTTACTAGTTCATAAGTCCCGACGCTAAATTCATGCCGATCGGGAGTATCGAAGGCAATTTCTCGATAACCAAATTCCGCGCACCAATTTCTAATGGCAGGCGTTGCATCGGGTTCCTTTCGGTGGCGAGTCCAAACGACAAATCCTCCTGGCGCTAAAAAGGAGCTAGATCTTTCAAGCGTATTTTTTATGTCATCTAATGAGATATTTCCAAATATTCCACAAAGTAGCAAAATCTCGACGGGGACAAAATCTGAATATAATGACACATTGGCAGCATCCCCCTCAAGATAGTTCACAGTTCCAAGTCCGGATCGTTTAATCTCGCTTTCTCCAACTGAAACATTTTTTGGATCAAGTTCTACTAACAAAGCTTTAGAGATATTCAAATTCGGGTTTTCTTTAAGTGTCTGGATTACATCGTGCCCTTGTCCGGCACAGAGACTAAGGATTCTGACCGGAACTTCAAATCGCTCGATTAGTTCTTGTAGCCTCTGTTTGACGACTTCGAGTCGATAAGATAAATCGGAGTTCTTTACGCTGTAGGAGTCATGCCAACTTTCCCAATGTGACCTTTTCATATAGAAATGATACTGGCAAATTAGCTTCAGACCGCTTCAAGAATGCGAAAAGAGATGGAGTACTAAGGTTTTGGTTTTTTTGTGAGAATTTTAAACTTATTAGATTTACAGGCCTTTTCCGAAGTCCTAAAGGGCTGATCCAGTTATTGACCTTTTGTGGAGCAGCTAACACTTATTAGCACCTAACAATGGGTATGCTCGTACTGATAGCAATACTCAATAGCCTCGAGGGCATTAACTAGCTCGATTTCTTGGGTATTGACTTTACGGTAAATTAAGAGTTAAAATATAACTAGTGTGGTGAGCGGGAGATTTCGTGTCTCAACTCGCTTCTCCTGATTTTGCGAACTATGGAGGTTTCGATGAGGTCCAAGACAGCTTTCCTTACGGAGAGATCTAGCATTACCCGTTTGGCCGTGGCCGTTGTGGTTTTTTTGACGGCAGGTTTTCTTTCCGTTGTGGGTGGATTAGGTTCGACTAATTCGGCCAAAGCAGCAACTTCATCTCAGTGCAATTTCTCAATATCATCTGGACCTGGAAGTGTACTAAGTGTTGCCGGAACTCAGATTATTACCGGAGTAGTTGGTGGGTCCACAGTCGTATATATTGACTGCAATACGAGCTCTGGTGCAGCAGCAGCAGTGCAGGCTTCGCTGTTGGCAGCTGTTGGGACCACGGCTGTGTCCCAGATCAATGAGGCTGGCCCACCTCTTGCCAAACCTCTTGCCACCCACGATGCTCTTTGCCCAGATACCACGGCATGTACCGGATTTGATTTGGCATTGCCAGCCACATTTGTGGCCACTAAGGACACCAATGCACAGTGCCCACCTACCCAGGCCCAGATCGATCGAGGTCTTTTCGGCTGTGCCATTGCAGTAATAAATTCAAAGCTCGCCCCTGTTGCTGAGACTCTTGATCTTTACGCCAGTGAAACTGCCCCAGCTCTCCCCACTCTCGCACTCGTGGCGCCAAGCTCTGGACTCACTGTGACTTTAGGGGACGCGGCAGGAAGCACAAGTTACTGGGCAGCGGATGCAATTCAGACGGTCCAGGCGGTTGTTAATGGAACCACACCTACTCCAGCTCCCTCAACATGTGGTTCAGGTGGTGGGTATGGCTATACCGCCGCTAATTTCATCAAAGCGGAGTTGCAACCCGTTGGCGGAGGTTCGGTCATCTCGCTGTCTGCTGCCAATGTTCAGATAACTAATGACTGCTATGACAACACGACACTTTATGCTCCCCAAATGGGTGGATCTTTGACCCTGCCATCAGGCCTTGCCTCTGGTAACTACAACGTATTTGTCTGTGAACAAGATCTTGGGTCTAGTGTTTTCCCGAGTAACGACTCATCAAAAGTTTGTGCAGGAGATACCTCGGGAACTGGCTACGAAGTCGCATCTGCTGAAGTAAGTGTTCTTGCAAATGGAACCCTCTCGACAACCAGTAGCGTCGCTCCCTCGACTACCGCTCCTTTAACTACCTCTTCTTCTACCACCCTTGGCCCAACATCGAATTCTTCCACAACTGCTCCAATCGTGACAAATTCACTCGGTGCCTCAACTGGTGAGCCATTCTTTGGAGAGACTTTGCTTAGTATTGCTCTACTTGCATTAGGTGGATTGTTGGTATTTGGGTTAAAGAGGGGACGAAAGAACTAACTCAAATTGGGAGTTAGGTGAGTGAGTAGCTGATCAAAAGATCAAGCCTCGAAGGCGATGAGCTTCTGCAATCTTTTCAACGGCAAGTGCGACTGCACCTATTCTCAGGCTAACTCCCAATACTTCTGCCTTTGCCCAAGTTGAATCAAAAGCTTTTTCCATCGTGTCTCGAATACGCGTGGCGGTGAGTTCTTCTTCCCAGAGATAGCCTT
>JABEUL010000044.1 GCA_013044465.1 Acidimicrobiales bacterium | reverse complement strand
TTTTTACTCACCATTTCCAAGCGCTTTCTAAACCTTATTCTGGAGAAGTTCTACAGCTTCGTTGCTGCCGGGTGAAGACGAATTTGGATAGATCTCACTACTCAGATTTGAAGAACAACTTGCAGAACATACGGAGCAGAAAGTAGCATAAGTAAAGTGTACGGATTTAAGGGTCAGATGCAGTTTACTAGGAAGTTTATTGGTATTCCTCTGCAGATATTGCCGAGTTCATGGTGCAAAACAAAACTAACAATACTTCTCAACTAATTGACGTTCCGAATGCTAGCCAGTTTTATGACGGCCCTACTGCGAAATGGATAACAGAAAGACCTTGTCTCAGTAACTGTCAATCTACTGACCCAAACAATCCACCCCAGTTGGCTCAACTCTTTAATTATCAGACAAATTTGTTTCAAAGTACTTCAATGACAACTTACGAGAATGGCAAGTCGTCAACAGGCAACTTCCTTGACGGAAATCCAACTAGCCTATCAATGGAAAATTTCAATAATGGTGACATTTTGTCAGCACCAATATCTACAACCCCGGGAGGAGGGTTTACGGACAAATGGTTCAATTGCAATTAAGTTCGAGTTCAAAAAAGAGCTCTGCTCCTATTGTTTTGTTGGTGGTCGTCCTAGTCTTAGTTCTTATAGTTACTATCTCGATAATTGTCACTTCGTCAATGAATGTTTCTCCCCATGGTCCTTCAAGTCAAAAACAATGGACACTCATTGGCACGACCCCGATTAACATGACGGGAACTTTTCACGAAAACTTAGGTGCGATCGATTGTCTGACTACTAAAGAATGCGTGGCATCCGGGAATGACCAGGTCGGAGGATTTGAGTATGGCATCATTACAACAAATGTCACGACTTATCCAAAGTGGTCCACAGTCACTCTCCCACCAGGAGTTGGACCAATATCTTCAATATCTTGCACATCACTTTCATCATGTGTTGCTGTCGGGTCAGCCCCAGTGGTACCCCATGGAGTGGAGTTGCCATATATTGCCAACGGACATTTCCCGCCAGGTGTCATTTTAAGCGGTAACTTAATAACTGGTGTATGGCAAATGGATAAGTTGCCGCCAGATCTCAGCTATATTAAGTCAGTATCTTGTTCTGGATCCTACTGTGTTGCGACAGGTCTTACTCAAGAATATGGTGGAATTATTCTTGAGGAATCTGAAAGTAATTCTTGGCACGAGGTCTCAACCAAGGGACTGCATGGCTTAGATCAAGGCGGGGTTGGCGTCAGTTGTGTATCTAGTGGGTTTTGCATGTTCGGCGGGGACACATCAGATCCATATATTTTAGTTAGTAATAACTTTGGTCGCACTTGGAGTCAAGAAAATCCAGGTGGCATTTGGGGAGATCCGGTTTTCACGCTAACTTGTCAATCGTCAACAATGTGCCTTGCAGTCGGCGGAGCCTCGCCGGGAGGGGTAGCCGGCTTTACTACATTTCTCCTAAATTCATCTGACGGAGGGAACAGCTGGTCAAATGTCTCGCTTCCAACTCCAACAAAACCGCCGGCAAAAAATGGAATACCACAGTCATCGCTTAATGAGGGAAACCTGGCATCGGTTAGTTGTTTATCATCACAAGTGTGTATGGCAGGAGGAATGAGGGGGGATGGGTACGGGCTAATCGTGGCAACTTCAGATGGCAAGAATTGGGCGTCAGTTTCTCTACCGACAAATACCGGAAACATTGCTGGCGTTAGTTGCAGCGCAGTAAATACTTGTGTGGTTTTAGCAAATACTTTCACAACAGGTGCGTTATTCTCTGCAACCTATCAGCTCAAATAGCTAGCAGATTTAACGTGGAATTAGATTCTCAAGGGTTAGAACAAGGGCTTTCCGCTGATAAAAGTGCCAGTCCTTTGGACAGCGGAGAGCCAAATGTGACGAATGACTTTCATTCTGGACCTAGTTCACCACCTTCTTCGGGTCGAAGAGTCGCACTGAGGCCAATTGCGCCAGGTGACATTCCATTCTTATACGGAATATCCACTGCTGTGACCTCTAGCTTCCATTGGCGTTTGCGTGGAAGCACACCAAGTCCGGAGAACTTTACCAATCAGCTATGGTCCGATGTTTTATCCCAATATATTGTTTTTAGAAAAGATACAGGAGAGCAGCTTGGGCTTGTAGTGTGTCATAATGCAAACTTCATTGACGGAGTAGCTTACTTAGCAGCATTAGCCTCACCTCGCTATATTGGAAGTGGAGCAATGGCTGAAGGTGCAGCTCTTTTTCTCGAAGGCATATTTAAAAACTGGAACTTCAGAAAAATCTACCTAGAAGCTCCTGAGTTTAATGTTCTTAGAATACAAAGTGGTCTTAAGAGCTTCTTTCATGAAGAAGGACGGTTGAAAGCTCACCACTTCTATAACGGTCAATACCATGATCAGTTGCTGCTTGCAATCTATCGCGAGGAATTCAACCAGCTCTCACCATTTATCAGGGTTGCATTGGGTGTCGACACAGAGGACACTCTTCCAGAAGGATCAAGCCTACGAAACTGGGGTTCTGCCGAGGATATTCTCGGCTTGGATCAGTTTTGCCAGCTCGTCTCCAATGAGTTTGATCGACCTCTGGACTGGGTTGTCCCAGAAGCTCACCTTTACGATGACTTAGGGTTTGATTCGCTTGACATGATTGTACTTACTGTCTTGTTAGACGAGATGACTGGTCAGGCTAACACAGCATCCTACGATAGGTTTACTACTGTTAGAGAAACCTGGCTTTATTACTGCGAATTCTCGTCAAGGCCAACTATATGAAGCTTCTGGGTAAATACATTGGCAGAAGGTAATTCTCGAACAATACTAGATCTACTAGATAATGCCGCTTCTATCGGCAATGCAAAAATACGATTTCTTCCCGACGATGCTAGTGAATATAGTTTAAGCGAGATAATTTCTGCGGCACACTCTGCGGCAGGTTGGTGGCTCTCCAAGGCCAGTTCCGGATCAAGAGTTTCAGTTGTAATGCCGACATCATTTGATGGACTCGCTGTAGCTTTTGGTGCATGGCTCGCTGGTCTTACTCTTGTATCGCTTCCTCATCCATCCAAGGGAGTAACACCTGAGCAGTATCTGTCGACACTCGAAGACATGTGCAAGTTAGCCGAATCCAAAGTAATCGTGATCGAACGTGCATACAGCGAATTATTGCCGAGATTGCCCATGGTGGCTATTGATTTCTTTGATAGCTACAAAGGCACGCCACCGCTGAAAGTAATTGCTGGTGGTGGAGAACTGATTCAGTTCACCTCTGGAGCAACTGCTGAACCTAAAGCAGTGGTACTTGGCATGGAAGCCATTGGTAATTCGGTTAGTGGCTGTCTTGATGTACTAGGGCCAAGGGAGCAGGAGGCTGCCGTGAGCTGGTTGCCGCTCAGCCATGACATGGGATTTATTGGAATATGTCTAACTGCCCTTGCTGCAACCGGTCCTCCCTGGAGTACACGTGGAAGCCTAACGCTGATTCGCCCAGAGGAATTCTTGCGTGATCCACGAATCTGGATGAAGACATGCTCAGATTTCGGTGCCACTATAACGGCTGCCCCAAACTTTGCCCTGGCAATCGCTACTCGTTTACTACGAGCTGGTGGACCAACTCTTGATCTCAGTGCTCTTAGGACATTCATAATAGGTGCCGAAACTATCCGGCCCGACACTCTTCGTGACTTTGCAACTGTAGCTCGTCCTCATGGGTTCTCAGAACTCTCCTTCTGCCCAGCATATGGATTAGCTGAAGCAACTCTTGCAGTGACACTCGTTCCTCCAGAGACAATGTGGAGTACAACGGAAATAGAGTTCGAGAGCGATTCTCCCAGTTCCAACATGTCGACTGTCGAGTGGCAAAACGCTTTCTCTGGCAGGAAGGTTGTATCGTGTGGAAAACCTATCCCAGGGATTGAAGTCCGAATAAAGGATGATGCTTCAATTGGGCAGATAGAGATAATGGGATCTAGCTTATTAACTAGGTACGCAGGGCACGAGCAGGCAGCAGCTAGCGAATCTGGTTGGTTTCAAACTGGAGACATAGGCATGCTGTGCAACTCCGAGTTATTTGTCTTTGGGAGAGGAGACGATGTCTTAATTATCCGAGGACGAAACTTTTCTCCTGAGACATTTGAGGCTATAGCAGGCGAGCATCCATTGATTCGCGCTGGTAACTGCGTGGCGATACCTGATGGTGAAGGTGACTATGTCATAGTTGCTGAAATCAAGAAAGTCGCTAACATCACCGGTGAAGAGCTTGAGACATGCTGTCGAGAAATTAGGGTCGCTCTTGCAAAGACCTATGGAGCGGGGCCTTCACGAGTTGTACTTATTCAGCATAACTCCATGCCTAAAACTGCTTCTGGAAAATTGCAACGCTCAAAAGTGGCACGGTGTCTTCTCATGGATGAACTGGTCATAGCGGCATCGAGTTAGTCCTGGCAATAATCTTGATTTCAGGAATACAGAACAAACAGTGAGACATCCTCCGAGCGTAGCTGACCAACTGGCTCTTAATACTCCTTTCATGCCACCAATGTAAAAGCTGGTCTATCCTTACTCTTGAATCGTGACTCACTTGAACGTTGAACTTGTATAAGCCGACTGTTTCTAATAATGTCCAGGTGGCGTGCTCATTCAGGGGATGGAGGAAGACCCAACAATACACAATGGACGGCTCATAGGGGAGTAACGACAAAGGACTGACCAAGGGCACTTTGGTGACCAACCGTGTTCATTTATCAAAATTTACAGCTAGCCAATGAGATCGTTATAGACATCTGCAATTATCACCAGAAATAGGTACAGATCGGTATTTTGAGTAGTTCTATGTCCATGGCCTCAGTGATTTCGCCGTTATTCTACTTATTCCAACCTTGGGTCACACTGCCGGGGAGGCCGTATTTTCCAATATCGCTACCATCGTAGCCAACGAGGCGTGGGTAGCCGAAGGAACCTGTTTGGCGCAGAGTTGCACTAATTCTCCTCAGATGAAACTTACCTATTGTCCAGAAGCGTGCCGGAAGCGAATCGTCAGACAACAAAGCGCTGTCGAAGAAGCAACATTTCCAGTAATCAGGCCCTCGCTCGCTGCCATTGTAATTTCTGCCGCAGCTTTCTTGATGCGCCTCGGACAATCCGTGCCTCGTGAGTTCTACACAATAACTGAGTCCCTGGGCGGATCGCTCGATGCGATTCGAGTCGCACCAGCAGTATGACGGGGGAGAAAAGTGGTAACTACTGTTCCGGCCCCCGTTCGCTACTTTGGGGGAAAAG
>JABEUL010000043.1 GCA_013044465.1 Acidimicrobiales bacterium | reverse complement strand
CCAGTTGGATCTAGACAAGATGTTCCAGGACTTGAACTCGCTGGTGAAGTAGTTGAGGTTGGGAGCGATGTTAGTGGTTTTCAAGTCCGGGACAGAGTCATGGCCGTGGTGGGTGGCGGAGCTCAAGGAGAGCTAATTGCAATTGATGTTAGACATGCAATTAAAATCTCTGAGGGCGTTTCTTTCACTGAAGCAGGGGGTTT
Source organism: Acidimicrobiales bacterium (assembly GCA_013044465.1). GTDB lineage: Bacteria > Actinomycetota > Acidimicrobiia > Acidimicrobiales > JABEUL01 > JABEUL01. Next base: position 5,690 of record JABEUL010000043.1, on the reverse strand, counting down.
CCCTGAAGTCTTCTCGACCGCTTATGATGCACTATTTAAAAGAGCTCGAGTTGGGCTAGGAACTAGGTGCTTGATAACTGGTGCCAGTGGAGGAGTTGGAACTGCGGCAATCCAGTTAGCAAAAAACGCTGGGGCTTATGTAGTTGCTACAACTAGACATGAAGTGCACTTTGGCGACTTATTAGCTTTTGGTGCAGATGAAGTCGTTGAACCAGCTGCAACTGAAGAAGTTGAGGCATTGGGACCATTTGACGTGGTGCTCGAACTCGTATCAGGCAATTTAGTTCGCAACCACATTGATTCTTTGGCTCAAGGCGGCACTTTAGTTGTTATTGGCGTTGGTGGGGGATCAAAAATCGAGATTGACCTTTTGACCATTATGAACAAAAGAGCATTCATAACAGGCTCCACTCTTAGGTCGAGAACTGGGGAGGAAAAAATGGCCGTAGCTCAATCAGTGGCCAAAAATGTGGTTCCACTTCTAGGAAGAGGAGGCATTAAGGTGCCGGTTGCAAATGTTTTCCCAATTGAACATGCGGCCTTAGCATATGAGGAATTTGCCAAGGGCGGCAAGCTTGGGAAAATTATTTTGACTATCGGCTAACCACAAATATCTGGCAAGTTGTTACGATACTTGTGTAATGAATTTTCCAGAAGGTTTGCCAATAGAGACAACGGGTGGGCCAAATGATCTAATAATGGCAGTCATTGAAACTTTACGCGGAGTAATTGACCCCGAGTTGGGGGAAAATGTCGTTGATCTGAACATGGTAGAGCGAGTCGATGTTCTAAATGGCAATGTAACGGTGGGAATTTTGCTCACTACAGCTAAGTGCCCACTAAGAAGCCAGATTAAAAAAGATGTCCAAGGCATGCTTTTAGCTCTTGAGGAAGTTAAGTCCGTAGAAATAGTGATGAGTGAGATGAGTGCAATTCAAAAGGCATCCCTCATGGACCTAGTTCGAAAAAAAGCACAGGACAAAGATGCCATTATTTCAACAATCCCAATAAATGCGAGAGTACTTGCAATCTCATCGGGCAAAGGTGGAGTGGGCAAATCCTCAATTACGGCAAATCTTGCAGTCGCACTCGCCAAGCGCGGGTTGTCAGTCGGGGTACTGGATGCTGATATTTGGGGATTTAGCATTCCAAGGCTTCTTGGGATTAATGAGTCCTTAAAAGTAGCAGATAAGAAAATTGTTCCGATTAAAAAGCCGGTTGGTGATGGGAGCATAAGCGTTGTTTCTATGGGTTTTTTAGCCGAAGAGGAAAGTGCTGTGATGTGGAGGGGTTTGATTTTGAACCGGGCAGTGCAGCACTTTTTAGAAGATGTGGATTGGAGCGGAATCAATTACTTGCTAATTGATATGCCTCCAGGAACCGGCGATATTCAAATGGGTCTAGCTAGGATGTTGCCTCGAAGTGAAGTAATCATTGTGACCACACCCCCCTATGCCGCACAAGCAGTTGCTGCAAGGGCGGGAGAGATGGCCAAAAAGTCTCACATTAGAGTTGCAGGTGTCATCGAAAATATGAGCAAGTTTGTATGCGATCACGGAGTCGAGTACGCCCTCTTTGGTTCTGGTGGTGGAGAGCGTTTGGCTAAGTCATTAGGGGTGCCACTCATAGGTGAAGTGCCCCTTGACCCGAGTCTTCCTCTTGGAGGTGACATTGGAGTGCCAGTCGCTTTAGAAAATGAATCAAATTTGTCCAAGGTTTTTGATACTTTAGGTGAGAAAATTGTTACACAAATTGCCCCAATTCCGGACTTAGAGGGCTGTAGCGTAAGAATGCTCAACTTAGTCGAAGAGGCGATTGCAAGGGAAAACTAACAACACTTTTGAATTTTCTAAGTTACTTGTGTAAATTGACGATAAATAGAGTTGTCCCGTTAATAAAGAATGGTAAAGAGCCTAGAGAAGGAGAAATTCGACATATGAGACAGAGGCCCGCTTCGCTCCTATCCATATTGTCGCGCTCAGTGCTTCTATTTGTGACAGTCACGACAATTGTGCTTTCCTTTGCGATTTTGACTCCAAAATCTGCCCTTGCTGGTGGAACTATTGGAATTGATACCTATCCAAATCCCTCCGGAAATGCACCAGTCTTCCCAAATGCCAGTGTGTGCTCAATTTCAAATACCCCAGATAACTCATGGGCGTGCTTTGTGGACTCTTTGGCTAAATTAGATTATGACCATAAAAACGAAGGTCTCCCTGCGGTATCACTCCCCGCTAATTTCCGATCAATGCCTGAAGATGAGCAGATGCTAATTCTCATTAATGAGGAAAGAATCCAAAGGGGAATCTTGCCAGTTGCCTCTGTGACAAATGAACTTGACCAGGCCAGTGTAGGTCCCAATAATGAGTTGACTGATCCCACTTTCCCCAATAACTACCCACTCACAACCGGTGGTTCGATTGCCGCTGCAGGAATGTCAAATGCGATTGATGCGGTGAGGAACTGGGTGTATGAAGATGATTACCCAATAGATACAGATCCGACATGTACTGCAACAAATCAAGCTGGTTGTTGGGGTCACCGAGAAATCATTCTCACCAACTATGGCTGCAACCCGACATGCACACTGGGTTCATCATCTGTAACTGCTGCATCTGGATTCGCCGTACCGGGCCAAATTTATAGAGCTTTAATGGCTGATGACAATACTGGAGGCGCACTTCCAAGTCTCACCTATCTTTATTCATGGTCGCAGATTTCACCAACTTTGCTACCAGCTCCAACTATTACAAGCCTTTCTACCCAAAGTGTTCCCCTTAATGGCGGGACGGAGATTACAGTGACCGGCACTAACTTAAGCGGAGCTTTAATGGTTATTGTCGGGAACCAAGTAGTGGAGGCAATATCAAATGATTCTTCAACTTCACTTACCTTTCAAGCACCGGATCAGTCCAGCATTGGTTCGCAAGCTGTAACTGTATACACTCTAGGCGGCCAGTCACTGCCTGGACCTGCCGCTTCAATTAACTATTATGATCAGGGAAATTTAACATCAATGAGTGATCCACCAAGTTCTCTCATGGCACAAATCGGCACGATTAATGGGAGCGCTACTCTCGACTTATATGGCACCATGCCAATTAGACCAACTTCTCCTCAGCCAAACGGAATGCTATTTACAATCGAGCCTTCAGGAGCATCATGGCAAGCCAACCTAGCGCCAAATGGCTCTTATGCATTTGATTTTCCTTGGTTCGTAGAGACACTTCAGGCCTTGGGTTCGACACCGACCTCAGTGAATGTGACAATGCTTTATAATAGTAATCCTGATTCAGCAACGGTGAATGTTCCAGTTGAAAATATGGATGCCGCGCCATCCCCTCCATCCAATGTCGTGGCCTCGGTACTTTCTCAAAGTTCTGCAGTGGTGAGTTGGTCACCATCTGCTCCACTGGCAGCTGACTTTGGTGATCCAGTTGGATCATATACAGTGACTGCAACCGATAACACTACAAATTCAGTAGTTGGCACCCAAACTGTAAGTGGCATGCCACCAAATGATTCTGTGGAATTTACCGGTCTGCCATCTGGAGATACTTATATTTTCTCTGTTCATGCCAGCAACGATTTTGGCAACTCTACCAGTGTAAATTCTGCCATTTACTCATTTAGTGGAAATAACTATTTCCCGGTCACTCCGTTTCGGGTTGCAGATACTAGAGCTGGTGCAAGCGATCCGTCAACTTACGCCGGACTTACTCCAACTACTGGGAGGGAGTCTCTAAGTGTGAAAATTGCAGGAGTCGGAGCGGTTCCAGCTAATGCTACTGCAGTGATTTTAAATGTTACTGCGACTTATCCAACTCAAAATGGCTTTTTGACAGTGTATCCAGCCGGTACTACAAAACCTGCTACTTCTACCCTTAATTTTGTAGCTGGCGAATATGCGGTTGCCAACATGGTTGAGATTCCACTTGGTGTCAATGGGTCGGTCACTGTGACCAACTTTATGGGGTCTACTGATTTTATTGTTGATGTTGAGGGATACGATGCTGCTCCTTTGATCTCTACGCCAAATGAAGGACTTTTTAATCCAGTAACACCCTTTAGAGTTGTCGACACGAGAAGTGGTGCAACTGACCCTTCTACCTATGCAGGTGAGACTCTTTCATCGGGTCAGGTTGGGAGCTACAAAGTCATAGGCATTGGATCAGGACTTGACTCAATACCCTCATCCAATGTAGCTGCTGTGGTTTTAAATGTGACGGCCACCAATACAACCGGCATAGGATTCGCTACAGCATTTCCAACCAATTCAACTAATACACCGCCCGGTTCCTCAACGTTAAATTTTTCGCCTTCGCAAAGTGTCGCAAATAGAGTTATTGTTCCAGTTGGGCTAAACGGCGATATTTCCGTATATGTCGCGAACTCCTCGGCAGATTTTGTCATTGATGTTTCCGGGTGGTTTACAGGGTCAAGTGGAGGATCAGGAAACCATTTCTACTCAGTACTCCCGACAAGGATTGCTGATTCTAGAAGTGGCTCAGGTTATCAAGACCAAGGATCGCCGCTATCGGGAGGTAATCCCATTGGTTTAGGAACCCCAGATGGCGTGAGTGTTGTAATGGCAGAGAGCGATAATATCCCCAGTAGCGCAGTGGCTGTGGTGGCCAATGTAACTGTAACTGACTCTTTGTATGCAGGATTTTTAACCGCTTGGCCGCAAGGGGTTAGTGCTCCAGGGAGTTCGGATGTCAACTGGGCTCCAGGGGAGACAGTTCCAAATGCAGCTATTATTCCATTGGGCACAAGTTCAAATGCTGGACAGATATCGGTAGCTGCCAATACACTGTGTGATTTCATAGTAGACGTGACTGGATATTACGGTCCTTAGAAAAATTGGAATAATACCCCCCTAGGTATTGTTTAATCATCTAGCATACGGTGTAGGACTGGAGAATCCATCCAAACCTGTTTGAAAGGGTGCATGCTATGAACTTTCCGGAATCTAGCTCTAAAGATGCCATTAAACGGCTATCTAGGGCAGAAGGACAAGTTCGAGCCGTCCAGAGAATGCTCGAAGATGGTTGTGACTGCAGAGATATTATTACTCAGCTAACAGCCTCTATTAAAGCTCTCGAACAAGCAGGGGTTCGATTAGTCTCCTCAGGCCTTGCCGAATGCATTAGCAAAGAGTCGTCAGTTGATGAAGATTTGGTTGCTGAAATGGAAAAGTTGTTCCTTAGAATTCGCTAGGGAATGAAATGGAAAGGTAATAGAAAATGAGCAATGTTGCACACGCAGATGATGTAACTACTTTTGAAGAGAAGGTTATTCAAGCTAAAAGACCTGTAGTAGTCGATTTTTGGGCTACATGGTGTCATCCCTGCAAGATAGTAGCCCCTGAACTTGAAAATTTGGCAACTGAACATCTAGGAGTGATTGATGTGGTCAAGGTAGATGTGGATGTAAACCCAGAAGTTGCAGGTAGGTACGGTATCATGTCAATTCCAACTATTGCACTGTTTGAAAACGGTGATTTAGTTGCGACATCAATTGGAGCCAAGCCAAGAGCTGCAATTGAAGCTGAACTCGGATTAAATGCGAGACTTTCTAATGTCTGATCTGGTGAAACTAACTTCCACTGTCAAAGGAGACATAGAAAAAGTTGAACAAGCGACTCGGGAAGCATTGGCCAATCATGGTTTTGGCGTACTTACTGAAAT
>JABEUL010000042.1 GCA_013044465.1 Acidimicrobiales bacterium | reverse complement strand
GGATAATCGCGCGGTCCGCGCGATTCCCTGGCCAGAGCCACCTTTAGGGTACCTGAACTGTTACAAATAATTAAGTATTATCGGATAAGTGGCACAAAGGAGACTTCATGAATCAAGACTTTGACACTTTACAAAGTGCCGACCAGCTGGATCCCAGCAATCCAGTAATTCCAAAAGAACCAACTCCAAGTAAAAACATTAAAGTAAACGGAGTTGACCTGGCCGTAGTAGAACTTGGACAGGGTGGCATTCCATTGATTTTTGTCCACGGCTTCTCCGGTGCCAAAGAGGACTTTACGCCTTGGATCCAAATTCTTGCCCAAAAGGGGTTTCATGTTGTTATGTACGATCAGCGAGGTCACGGCCAGAGTGAAAAACCAGACCGCCCTGATGCATACTCACTTGAAACCATGTCTTCGGATCTTATTGGACTGATTAAAGCGCTTGGATTCTCCTCTTGTATTGCCCTTGGCCACTCTCTTGGGGGAATGATCCTGGAAGAGGCACTCCTCAAAGACCCATTTTTATTCAAAGCAGTTATCTTGATGGATACGCACTATGGACCTATAAGTATTCCTAAAGAAGTTCTTCCATTGATAAAAGAAATTCTCGAAAGTCAAGGGACGGAGGGTCTATTAAAGGCATCTAAAGCAATAGGGATGATGTCTGCCACTAATGAATACCTTGACATTGTAGAAAAAAAGCCTGACTACGCTAAATTCACAGACAGAAAGTTTTTAGAGACTAGTCCAAATGCCTTTGAACCACTAGCAGCAACACTCTCTAATCGAGAGGACAGACTTGCAGAACTTGGCAATGTAGATACTGAGTGTTTAGTAATTTGCGGTCAAAATGACACGGGCTTTTTACCTGCTTGTGAGGCTCTTGCAAAGGCCATGAAAAACTCTCAGCTGGCTATAATCGAAAGTGCTGGCCATCTACCACAGTTTGAAAACCCTGGACAATGGTGGAATGCGCTTTATGGTTTTATATCTAAATTCCAATAGTTGAGCTTAAAGCGAGTCAAAGTAAGGCGCGAATTATTTGTGTCTGAGCGAGCTTAAATTAAATAGTTGAATGGCATAAAATTACAGATAGCTTAGCTTTGTCTTCCCAAATCACAAGCCTCAAGATTGATTTTCTTCTTCAAGACCCTGAATAGTTGGGACGCTTAAAAACTTCAGAATCTTGTTTTCTATTCGAGCTCGAGTAACTGCGTCAACAATAAATCCTGCGGTAACGCTAAGTGAGGCTAGTAGCACCAAACCGGTTGAAAGGATCGCTGTAGGAAGCCTTGGAACCTTGTGAGTTTGAAAGAATGTTATAACGACTGGAATTCCTAGCAGGACTGCCACAACAGCAAGAATAAAGCCAATTAGTGAAAAGAACATAAGAGGTCGACCCTGCCTTGCTAATTTGGATATTGCTCTAAGTATTCGATATCCATCACCAAGTGTGCTTAGCTTTGACTCTGACCCAACTTCTCGATCTATATAAGCCCCGTCCAACTCCCCAACAGAAGCATTTAGCTCCATTGCATGTACAGTGATTTCAGTCTCAATTTCAAATCGTGCCGAAAAGATTGGGAAGGACTTGACAAAGCGCCTTGAAAGTGCCTTATATCCAGAGAGCATGTCCTTTACTTCACGCTTAAAAACTCTTCTTACTAGACCGGTGAGTAGCGAATTTCCAAATTTATGGAGTGGAGGGTAAGCGTTATCGATTTCAGTGACTCGTATTGCATTCACTAAGTCATGGCCATCATTAACGACCATATTTACCATCTTTTGGGCAATTGCCGGATCATATGTTCCATCTCCGTCTACCATCAGATAAACATCGGCCTCAATATCTGCAAACATTCGCCTGACCACATTTCCTTTTCCAGGCCTTGGCTCTGTTCTCACTATCGCTCCGGCTTTATGCGCTTCATCTGCGGTTCCATCTGTCGAACCGTTATCATATACATAAATTCTGGCGCTAGGAAGCACTTGTCTAAATGATGTAACTACACCTTTGATACTTGTAGCTTCGTTTAAACAGGGAATAAGAACTGCTACAGATATACCAGGCAATGATTCAACTACTTGCATTTTCAGCGAAGTTGTGCTTACGCCATTTTCCATTTGGAAATCCTATCGGAAATCTCTTGGAGATACATTTTGTGGGGAGAATAAATTATGCATTTTAAAAAGAAATCCCTAACGCTGCTTCTCTAATTTGGCATCTTTCACTCTTCGCAGTGGCGCTGTAATTTTCCATGAAAAAGATGACTTAATCTCGTTGACTACTTCGTGGCCGTCCTTAAGAGAATGAACTTTTGGCTTCCTCGGAATAGGACTTCTTTTGGCTATGCTTCCGACAAATCTAATTGGAGCCGTAACTCTCCAAGAAGTAGAAGACCAAATTTCATCCACCATTACTTGCGCCTTTTTCTCTTCCTCCATCCGCTTCTTTAGGTCAGTTGTCGATAGGTAATCTGCGACTCTACCCAACTTCTCTGTTACCTCTCTGAGCTCAGGTGCCCACCAGCCGACAATTTCTTTCCTGACTTGGTCGAGAATATAGTTACTTTTAACCCATATTTCACGCTTCGCCATGAACTCTTCAAAAGGCATTCCACTTGAACCATCTAGTACGGAGTTCGTTCCATCCAACCGAATTCTATACTCTGCAGTTGTTTCATCAAGATAAATAGGTGGTGATTTCGAAGCTAAGCGCAGCAAGAATTCGTAGTCTTCAACACGGACTAAATTCTCGTTAAATCTGGCCTCAAAGGGACATTTATCACGATCCAGGATGAAGGAATGAATTGGAATGAAGTTCTCGTATAAGTGATCCAAGAATGAATAACCGCTCCGCTTGAATGGTTGGCTTCTCTCTCTCAGGGAGTAGCTATTGCCATCAGGACCATATCCTGCTCTCACTACATTTGAATATACCCATGCATTATCATTTTTTTCTAAAGCTTGGACAAGCGAGCTGAAATGATGCTCGTAGAAAACATCGTCATCGTCCAAAAACGAAAGGTATTTCCCAGTAGCTTTATCGAGGCCCATATTCAGAGATACTGTTCTCCCATCTCCTTCGAAGGAATGTGTCAAAAGCTGAATCGAGTTAAAGTGAGGTTTGTAAGCGCTAACCAAATTCTCAAGCTCTACAAAGGGTCCGCTCGAGGTAACGTGGGCAACTACTAGTACTTCCTCGGGCACGAGCAGCTGAGATGAAAGGCTAAAAAGAGCTGCATCTAAAAATGATTCTCGTCCAGGCTGGGTCCTTGTAACAACTGTGATATTTGGTCTCAATCAGATCTCCCTCGGGCTAATTGAGCTGAATTTGTTGCACTTAGGTATCATTGGACTACCCTTCAATCCAAGTTGAAGGCGAGAACACCAGCATGTGGGAGAAGTCGGGCTGAGCTTTTAGAAGTGAGCTTGGGCTTAGTTTTTGCTCGCCCTTTAGAGAATCTGAATCAATGGATACACCAGATCTTCTCTCATACTCTTTAGCCATATCTTTAGAGAACTTCGGGGAGCCCCACTTATCAGCTAAATGTTTTGCCGCCAACAATAAGGGAAGTGCCCTTAATTGATCTTCTTGAGAGTCGTTTGACCTTGCATGGACAAAGTGGGATACCAGTGCATCCTTTACTAAATAGCAGTGTAACCCTTCAGCTTTTACCCGCCACGAAAGATCCACGTCTTCACAGTAGAGCCAGAAAGACTCATCAAAGCCCTTAGTGGTTTCATATACTCCAGAGGGTATTAAAAGTGAACATCCTGAGCACCAGGGAGTCTCAAAAGTGAATGGATCCGCCACTTTAGGGTGGGGAACTGGAAACTGCTCCATTTCAAATATTCCAAGGAACTTCTTGTTCTTTGCAAATTCCAGTACAGCTTCGATGGACTTTGGATGGAGCGCCGCGTCTGGATTAAGGCATAAGTGTGCTGATGCGCCTTTGTCAAAAGAGAGTTTCATAAGCTCATTTTGTGCCGCTCCAAATCCAATATTGTCACCGTTGATTACTTTCACCAGGTCTTTGTCTAACCCGGAAGCCGTAATTGCTTGCTCTATAATCTCCTGGTCAAAACCGTTATCGTTGTCGCGAATTAGTACGCTACACACAGAGTCGAGCGCGCTTTGGAATGCAATTGATCTCAGACATCTTTTAAGGTATTCGAGTGACGTTCGGTAGGTTACGATCCCTACGGAGATGCTATTGGTGGTCACCTACAAATTATACTTTGCAATTAACTACTTCCCATGGTTTCCCCAACAGTTCCGCGTGCCAGAAATATCACGCCTGCGGTCATGACCGCTAAGCCCACTACTTCCAAAAGTGGAGCTATTCCATGGAAGTTCACCCTCTGGCCCAAAAGTAACTCTCCAATTGTCATCCCTATTACGGGTTGCATTACAGATATCAGTGGAAGGGAAAATCGCAAAGGACCTGCTTGAAAGGCACTTTGCACCAAAAGTATGCTCAAGAATCCTGACAATGCCAGAGCGTATGGTGCGCCTGTCGAGAGAGTGTGAATAACCCCATGATTGACAATTTTCCCAGTTAGAGCCGCCATCGAAGCCATGTAACCGAGATCAAATCCAGAAGCCGCAGCTAAGCATATAGCGGCTCTTTTTGGAGAACCACCTCTGGAAAGAATCACTCCAACTATTGTCAGTAGTGCTGTCAAAATAGTTAGTGTTGCCCACCCAAGAGGGTGAACCCTATGGATAACCTGAGTTGGGCGAGCCGCATCTAGGAACACCCCAACCCCTAAAGTTACGACCACCGCAGAGACGGTATCGCTCAGTGGTGGCTTTCCCCGTCTTATTATTGAAGCCCCGGCCAAAGCGAAAACGAGGCTCATTACAAGTATTGGCTCAACAATGGCCAACTCACCTCTTCTGAGAGCCAAAAACTGAAAAACAAACCCTAGAGCGTCTAATACATTTGCCATCAACCAGATTGGCTTTTTCAGTAGCGACCAGAGCAGTCCAAGTTTCATAGTCAACTCGGGGGCTTCACTTGAGGCTGCCTTGTGTTGCAAAACGGCAGCAAAACCGTAGCTGGCTGCACCTAAAACAGAATAAAAGATCACAAAATGCTGGTGCCACTTCATTTCATTTGATCCCAGTTACCTCAATGTTTCTGTGCAAAGACATGATCAGATACTAGGCATGTTTGACTGCTCTAGTGATAAAGCTGGATAATTCATATTTCATTTGGTAGTAGTTAGCCAGATCTACGCTTTGGCCAAGTGCTCGCTTACTAGCTCAGCTTTTACCCTTTTAGTTGTCAGGTGCTCCACGACAAATGCCACACCTGGCACTAGACCTGCAAGAATAGGTTGTAACAGCTGCCAAATGGACCACCTTCTTCTCCGGAATAGGTCAAAGGCTGCCGCCAAATAGACAATATAAACAAATCCATGAATCGGCCCAACTATTGCAACCACGACTTTGGTATGAGCAAAATATTGGAGTGGCATGCCTACAAAAACTAAAACGCAGAGACCAACTCCAACTATAAAAGCCAAAATACGATATCTGAACAAAGCTCCACTAACTCCCTTAACATGATCGCTCAGTAGCTCCCCTACTAGCTCTTCGTTACTTTTATCTTTTTCCATTTTTACCATCGTTTTTCTCTGCCATTTACCGCTAATTCTGCTAGGTACTCATTGTAGGCAACCAGTTCAGGATCCATTTCTTCATCCTGGTCACTATCCTCGCTAGGTTTATTTGGCGTTTGATTCTCTTCAGGTTCGAAGTTCTTGGGTTCATAGATTGTTGGATCATCATGAACAATATGCCACCAAAGAAATATGGCATATCCGGCAAATATGGGCCACTCAAAGGTATAAGCCCAGCTCAATGTATTGCCAGAAAGTGCTCTATTTAGCTGCCACCAACCAAGGGCCATAAATGTTGGCACGAGAAGAATCACAGTTAGATGGGCCCACTTAGCCCTTGCTGAAGTCCAGTCGGCAACTCTTTTATTAGCTGACACACCTAAAGATTACTAGAAAGCTCCCATCGTATGACTCCACAAAAAACCTAACTCCAATGCATAGAGCTAACAAACTTTAATCTGCTTTTAATTCTTTTACTGCCGGAACAAATGCCAGCGTATTAAAGATATTCAACCCTGTTTCTGCCCCTTCTTTTGGCGTTGTATAAGGCTTGATCAGCCCTATCGAGAAAAGTAGGAACATCCTCCAATTTGTTCCAAGTAGCCACTCCAGCTGACGCTGTAATCTTGGCCTCTAGATTGAGCTTATCGGTCAATTTACGCAACTCATCTAAAACCAAAACCGCTCCTTGGGTATCAGTTTCTGGCATGATAAGGGTAAATTCTTCTCCCCCATAACGGCCAAGGGTATCTTGAGCTCTGACTCGCGCTTGCCACACGTCGACTATTGCAGAAAGTGCCTTGTCTCCTGCAACGTGTCCGAAAGTATCATTAAATATTTTGAAGTGATCTAGGTCCAACATTGCCACACTTAATGGTTTTTCCGACCGCCTCGCCCTTTCTATCTCTCCGTTTAAGTTATCGAAAATAACTCTTCTGTTTGGAATCCCAGTCAAAGGATCAGTCTGGCTCAAAAATTCAAGCAACTCAATATGTGCTCGTCTGGCAGTTAATCCCAAAAAGGAAGGGTGAATGGCTTTAATAGTGTCTTCCAAGGAAAACTTGGCGAGCCAAGAAACTTTCCCAAATTCCAGCACAATAATTACAGTTGCAGAACCAGCAAATCCACCCAAAAACCAACATTTACTATCGGCGATAATTGGCACTCCTTCAAGTCGAGCCCGAATAGCTTCCTTGGTTCCCCCTAACGCCAAATCCCCGGGATCCTTTACTGGCCACGCCGCCAGCACAGACTGTAGATCGCCATCGTTGTCAACTGCCACCGCCACTGCCCGACGAATAGGAAGCAGCCGAGAGAGAAGAGGAAGGGTAATCTCCAATGACTGTTCTGTAGTGGGAGTCTCGCCAGCTATTTCCACAATTCTTCTCTGGAGCGAGAGAAGTTTAATATTTCTATTTTGATTTGCCCAAATGGGAAAGATCATTAACTGAGCAAGACTAATTACGGTTATTCCCACGATGAGGGCCGCAAGATATGAAGATCCTCGCAGGCCAGACTCATAGACGCACCATGAATACACCAAACAAGTTACGATTCCTCCCCCAATTCGCATCCACGCATTGCCCACCACGAAAAAATAGAGAACATTTAAAAAAAGAATCGGCACAAATATCAAGTGGGGTCCGCCATCAGCGGCTTCCATAAACCCAGTGGCAAAAGTGGCGATAGATGCTAAAATAAAAAGCATAGGGGGGGTAATAAACATCCCGCTGCCTTTTCTCAATTGATATAACTGCACTACAGAAAAAGTGACCACTGTCAAAGTTGCTACTACCATCGCATCAAAGTACCCAACTCGCAAGTGATCTGGTTTTACAACAAACATTACAAAAATCGCAGGCATGACCGCTGAGAAGCCAATAATGGCTACTATGGCTCCTAATAGGAATTGTGATGTATTCAACTCATTCCGTGAGACTTTAAGCTGCGCAAGAAGAGGCACATTCTAACGCTAGGCGCGTTTGAGACCCCGTATGGTGATTCGTGATAATTCAGTATGGGAATAATACTAAGGAGTTAAAAAATTGGGCATGGGCAGAGGGCCGATGGGCGGAATGGGTGGTTCCCCGTACGGGAATACACTTCGATCTTTTAGAAGGGATTCATCTGTAACTAGGAAGACCATTAAGGCCGGAACGGCTAAAAGGATGCTTAAAACCGCGGCACCCTACTACAAGATTCTGGTGATTTTTCTGGTACTTATCCTAGTAGATGCCGTAGTTGGCGTTGCTAACCCACTCATCTTTAGAGAGATCATTAATGTCGGGATAATTGGCAAAAAGAAAAACGTCGTTATAGATTATGCATTCTTAGGGCTCACCGCTAAACTAAGCGGTTGTTATTCTTTTACGGCGACGAGCGGTTAGGCGTGTTCCGTTGTATGTGTAG
>JABEUL010000041.1 GCA_013044465.1 Acidimicrobiales bacterium | reverse complement strand
TTCATGTTTCTCGGATATCTCTGCGAGCCTGACGAGGCGTTCGTCAATGCTATCTAGGCGGGTTTCATGTTTCTCGGATATCTCTGCGAGCCTGACGAGGCGTTCGTCAATGCTATCTAGGCGGGTTTCATGTTTCTCGGATATTTGAACAAGTTTGTCAAGCCGCTCGTCGATACTTGAAATACTTGCTGGAATTGCTAAAAGTTCCCTAGACAAGACAACCGTACGCAGATCTTCGGCGAGAGCCGGATTCGCATTCATCTCCTCAATTATCTGAAGCGTATTCATGTTTTATATTGTACTACAAGGCTATGACAATTTGCTAGAGTTCAATCACTCCTATTTCATAATCTTGCATAATCTTGTGATAAGAATCTGACTGCTTTCGAGAGTTACTGCATTCACGACCTCTCGAGAGAAAAACTGATTTTGCCTATTTTCTCGCTACAACCAACGTTGCCTTTTTGGCTACTCCTTGATCGTAGTAAGTGACGGTGATTGATGTTCCAGGATTAGTTGCATCAATTATTGTGTTGAGCTGAGCTGACGAAGTTATTGGTGAAAGGTCAATTGCCGTAATTACGTCACCAATCTTCAATCCGTTAGATTGCGCCGGCGAATTCCCGGTAAATGCGACAATGACTGCTCCATAATTTGGAACAGGGCCAATCCCGTAATAAGCCCTTAACTGATCAGACAAATCAGCACTTTGAACTCCAATGGTAGAGATACCTCCCTGGATCACTCCCCCTTTTTGGTGCTGTGGAAGCAATGATTCAATCGTTGAAGTTGGAATCGCAAAACCGATATTTTGAGCTGCTACATTTCCGTTGCTACTTGAACCCGATGCAGTATTCATTCCAATTACATTTCCATTCATGTCTACCAAAGGTCCACCCGAGTTTCCTGGATTGATAGCGGCATCGGTTTGAATCATGTCGGTAAGGGTTTCATTAATTCCAGCCGAAATTTCTCCAGCCGGAACCGTTCGACCTAAAGCGGAGACAATTCCTTCAGTGACAGTCAAGCCGCCTTCTAGACCCAGTGCATTTCCTATTGCCAATACCGACTCCCCCACACTTACGTTTAAGGAGTTGCCAAGCTTGACCGTCGGCAGTCCAGTTGCACCTGTAAGGGAAAGTAAAGCCAGATCATCTACTGGATCTCTTCCTATGATTGTGGCATTCCAGGGTATCTGATTCCCATAGACAGAAACCATCACATTCGATGCAGTGGCAATAACGTGATTATTAGTTAAAACCAGCCCAGTTGAAGTGATGATCATTCCAGATCCCTGGCTTGAACTTCCGTCAGAATTATTTGTGGCAATAGAAACAATAGATGGCTCAACTTGGGAAATTATTGAATGAACGTCACTTTGACTTGGGGTCGATATCACACTTTTATTTGGTGAAAAAGTGGCAACGGTAGCAGCTTTTGACGAATATAGGGCCCAAGTGATTCCACCACCACTTAGAGCGCCAATCAAGAGAGCCACAAGTGCCACATAGATTCCAGTAGAAATGTGACTTTTTGAGACATCAACTTGTGATACAAGTCTGGTCTCTTTTGGATTAACCTCCTGATCCGATAGAGGATCTGGATCACTCCCCTGTTCGCCAGTAGTCCCGGCCATGGGCTTTACCTGCGAATTGTCATTTGCTTCAATATTGTTTTTGGTTGAACTTTGAGATTCCTCGGGATTTATTTCAGCCACCTTACTACCCTATACATTGTGGGAGTCAATTGCATGTCTGTCAAATTTGAAGAAGTGCTTTGTTTTGCATTCTGACACTTTGTGTTGGGACTTTTATCCACCAACTTCCAAGATTGGCAACTAATGACCAATTTAATGCGAGTGTTTAAGGGACCTGTCAATTGCAGGTTAAACTATTGGACGCAAAGCTCAACTAATTGAATTTTGTTAGAGGAAGTATATTTTTCAAGTTAGCTTATTTGTAACATGGCATATCGAATGGACATAGAAATTACGAGTCTTAGACCCGACGGCAACTTCACTTGGAGAGTCGCAGGTGCGCGCGAACCAAAAGGTGTCGTGGAGGCGTCAATAGTCAAAGACTTGGCAAAAGTTGGTGAAGTTGTTAAGGCTGAAGTAGATCAGGGCCTTGATGGAGTCTCTATTGTGGCTCTCGTGCCACGGCGCGACCGTCAAAGCGGAGATATGCATCTCGAAATTCACGGTGGGCGCAAAACCATAGCAGGTGTCACCACCACTCTTGCTAAAAAAGATGCTAAGGATAAGAAAGGTCGGCGAGGTGACAAGCGTGGGCCAAGTGACAAATCTAACGAGAGATCAGACAAGTTCGATGCCAGAAAAGGACGTTCCAAAAGGCCTACGGGCGAAGTTTCAAAAGAACGCAGACCTAATAGTTCCTATCAGGACCGCCTAAAAGTTGCCAGTATTCACAGAGATGCTCTTTTGGTCTCTCTCTCGCCTCAAGAGCAACCAATTGCTGAACACCTGATTGAAGGTGGGATGCCTGCTGTGAGAACTGCTATCACAAACCAGATCTCGGAGGCCAAAAAATTGGGGCAACCGCCAATTCTGGAAGCTCCCCTACTTGCAATTGCCGAACGACTGCTTCCCTCTGTTAGATTGGCTATCTGGCGTGACAGGGCCGATGCTTGTAAAGCAGCAGGCGCTGATGCTCCTCTTCGTGATCTTAGGTCACTTGTTTCGGCGGTTCCGAGTCGAGGCGAGGATGAAAAAGCCCTAGTCAAAGAGTTGAAGGGTTTACTTGACGTTAAAGTTAAGAAAATAGTTGATAGCTGGAGAGAAAGTCTCACAAAGTCATTTGAAAGTGGTGATCTTCTACAGACTTTGGAGTTAGCCTCCAGCCCTCCAGATACCTCAGCGTCAATTGACCAAGAGTTCCTGGTGCGGCTAAGTGAATCTGTCTCAGAGAAACTTCACGCAGACGAGAATCCCGAAAAATGGATTACCTTAGTTGAATCCGCAGCCTCATCACCAGTTAGAAGACAGGTTAAGCCCAAGGGAATTCCAGACGACCCAACAGGTGAGGCTCAAAAGATTGCCAAGAAGTATTCTGGGATGATTCCGGCACTAGCTCCAATGGTGGGACTTAGAATTCCCCCACCTCCGAGGGTACCTGGCGGAATGGTAGTAGTCAGTCGGCGCCCTGAGAAAAAGGTTGAACCGAACCCATAGTGAGCGAAATAGCTTTATAGCCATATGACTCAAAAAATGCCTTCATGGCAATATCACCTGGAAGTGCAGTTGCTTCAACCCTTTCCACTCCTTGATCAACAAACCAACTGGCACAGCTTTTATAAAGTTCTCCAGCGATTCCAATTCGTCGAGCCTCTTGGTGAACGAATAAAGCCACTAGTTGACCTATAATCTCTTTTTTATCAGTATTGCTTGGCTCTTGACCAATCATGGTTGAACTTGCGCTAGGCAAAGTCTGAATTC
>JABEUL010000040.1 GCA_013044465.1 Acidimicrobiales bacterium | reverse complement strand
TTCCCAAGCTGAGAATGCGAGTTCGATTCTCGTCGGCAGCTATTTCACAACTTCATCTAATTCAATATAGTTTTGACTATTTCGTAGGTGTCTTTGCCACTTTGACAGAGTCTAAATTCACCAAACACCCTGGATATACATTGACTTCCAAGTATTTGAATGAGAAATTGCAGGAATTTTTGAGGTTTTTATTAAATACTGGCAGATTTTGGCTCACTTGTGCGTCTACATAAGTGGTGTTACTTTTGAACTTAGATTCTCCAAGGAAAGACCTGAATAATGAATTCGGGAAAAGTGAACAAATGGCTTTAAATGCGGAGAATTGCCCATGGCCACAAGACTTTGTCCGATTTTATGAATTTAATCTCGCAAAGTATGTGAGAATTGCAAATTTGATTGTCCAATCAAGACAGGTGTCAGAAGATATTGTTCAAGACGCATTTATTAGAGTAGCCAATAAATGGTCAAAGATTGAAAATCATGAAGCTTTTCTAAGAAAGGCAGTCGTTAATTCTTGCAACTCATACTTTAGGCGAAGAAAACTTGAAAGACTTTATAGTGCTAGATATCACAATCCCGGCGAGATCACAAATGATGATCGAAATGAGTTGGGAGAACTTTTGCTAAGACTTTCTATAAAACAGAGAGTTGCAGTTACACTACGTTTTTATGAAGACTTAAGTGACAAAGAGATTGCAGAGGTAATTGGATGTAATCCAAATTCAATTCCAAGTTTAATTAGCAGAGCATTAAATAAATTAAACGGAGAGATAAGCAAAGATGGAAATTAAACGCTTTTTAAAAGATGAGATGGAGAGACTGTCAAATGACATTACTGTGACTCCAGACATTCATTCCTTGATAAAGCGGAGTAAGGCCAAAAGGCGATCTCAAGTACTTATGATTGTACCAATTGTTGCAATTTTAGTCGTTGCAGGCTTAATTACGTCATTCGTTACAGATCAAGGGAGCCCAAGTCGAAACACATCACGTCTCATTACTTCAACCACTAAAGGCTTGACCACTTTACCCAACGGGAGCTCCACAACTCCTACGACGACAACGGCATTGCAAAGTGGAACTACGGGCACAACTTCTGGGGTGACTTCAACTACTTCATTACCAGGCTCAACTACACAACCTTCAACTACTACCACCTTGGATCCAAACCCGACATGGAAGCCAGTTTTCCAAGGAAGTTCGGTTGGTGGCGTGCCAAATATTTCTCTGCAAAGCGTGAGCTGCGCAACCTCGCAAGTTTGTTTTGCAGGTGGCTTTGGGGGCCAAAATGTCTCTAGAGGACAAACTAATTCAGTAATCTTGGTTACGACAAACGGGGGAATATCTTGGTCGCTAGACTACACAAGCGATAACGAGTTTATTGCAAGTATTTCATGTAGCTCAACTTTTAACTGTGTTGCAGGAGGTTATCACACGCCCAGTGGCGACGGATTGACCCTTTACACAAGTAACGGTGGTCAATCTTGGAATGCGAGCAGTTACGGGGGTTCAGTAAATCCAGCAATTATCAAAGTTGACTGCCCAGTCGGTTCCAGTTTCTGTGTAGCGAGCGGAACCCCCAATGCAATGCAGGGTATTAGCGGAACTAATGAATTGCAAATTTTTTACTCACTAAACAGTGGTCAGAGTTTTGCGCCAGCTAGTAGCGTACCAAGTGCTGACAATTCAGGAGTCGGTACGGATCTTTCATGCTCAAGTTCAGGTGACTGCATACTCTTAGGATATTTTCCTACTCCGGGAACAATTTCTCCGCACCCGATATTTGCGGTCATAAGCAATGACCAGGGAAGCATGTGGGATGAGATGGGACTTTCAGAGCTGCCTGGCGGGCAATCAACGATATTTGGTGGTATCAGTTGTTATGCTGGCTCAAATTGTACGATGGTAGGTGCTTCCAGTAAGAATGGAACCGCTTATATGGCAAATACGAGTGATACCGGGAAATCCTGGACAGTTTATAATGACAGTAGCGTTAGCGACCTACAGGAATTTTCGAGCTCAGGTAACCTCTCTTGCATCCGCCAAGTTTGCTTTTATGCCTCTTCATCTTCATTTAATCAGAACATCATTGAAATATCCATGAGCCAGTGGTCAGCCAATGTGGTCTACACCATAAGTGGACAGCAATTCCAGGATATTTCCTGTACGACTTCTTCAAACTGTTTGGCGATTTCAAATGCAAGCAGTAGTGTTACCTATAGTGGAGTTTATGCATTTAGTTAAGCGGCAATAATTTAGGATATCCGTGGAATTTCGAAATTAGGTAGAAAGTTTGGATTTTCGTGCCAAACCGTGGGTGGTTTATGCTGCTTTTTACAAGGTAGACCAGGGAGAATAACCATCTCTACCAAGGAGAAAGAGTACTATATGGTTATCGGTTGGTCTGAATCTGAAGACCATTCTCGTAAAGAGCAGTAGTTTGGCGTTCGTGATTCAATCATGGTGTTGGAGAGGCCACGAGTAAGAGTGGCCACTATCGTACCTAGATTCTTGATGAAGCTTTGAAGAGATCTAAAAAAGCTAGAACACGGCAACGTCAGATCAAAAGGTAGACACCTGACTAGCCGAATCAGTGGTTCGGATGAAGTAATGTAAAATGACAACAGCGAAAAGGGAAGTCACACTAGAGTTTAAATTGGAAGCCGTTCGACGAGTCATTGAATCTGGTCGAAGTGGTAGCTCATTGGCACACGAACTCTCATAGGCGAGTGCACTTGAACCCTAATTCCTTGCACATTGGTTCAGTTACTTTGTTGAGTGGCAGTGCTTCAAATTCAGGTGGTGAAAGCTTCCCCAACGAGGTGTGGATTTTCTCTCATGTGGTCACTTCAATGTGGCAGGAAAGGACCGAAATGGTCCTATGTATATGGCCGCAGACACCGTTACTTGAGATCCCTTAGCAATACAGGCAATTAGGTACTTAGACGGTTCCTAGCTGACTTTGGTGACTACTCGACAAATGAGATCCAAAAAAACCCAACATTTCACCCAACAAAACCGTCTCATTACGTTCCATGCTGGCGCAGCTTCATAAAGAGAACAGACTCACACCAACAATTACCTCCATATTTGAAACACCATGGGAACTGTTGAGTCACCGTGTCACAACAAGATCCGCTCTTTCAAGGTGGTAGCACGGGTTCGAATCCCGTTGGGGGTACTCAAATAAATGCTGGTAAATGGTCATAAAGTGAGTATTTAGCTTTCCATCAGATCTAAAAACCCAGAGGAAATCCAACTTCAAATGAACTCCCTTGGTGGACTAACTTGTGGTGGTTCCCTTGCTCGCTCACAAGTTTTTCTTGGTTTCCCATTCCAAGCCATCTCTAAAGTCAAGAAAGTTTTTAATTCTTTTGCACACTTACTTCAATTCAATGGGGTTCGCTGGAGCCCACATAACTAAATTACTTGGCCGCCAGAGTTTAACAACGTTAAGCAAAAGTCGTTACTTTTATTTCCCAAATTGATAGGGAGAGTTTGGCTTTCGTCACCCGCTAGTCGAAACCCGCTCTGGGCAATTCGCTGGTCGAACTTTCGGCAAATTGTATGCTGCCAAAATCATACTATTTCGGCGCAAATACAGCTAAACCAGATTTAGATGCCACAGCTGTCAATTTTTTGTCGTATGCTACAAAAAATTCCAGCTCTTCTCTTATTGAAAGTGTGCTTGCAAGGTGCATTGCGTCAAGACTACGAAGTTCTTTAGGATCCAAG
Source organism: Acidimicrobiales bacterium (assembly GCA_013044465.1). Taxonomy (GTDB): domain Bacteria; phylum Actinomycetota; class Acidimicrobiia; order Acidimicrobiales; family JABEUL01; genus JABEUL01. The sequence goes on along the minus strand of JABEUL010000040.1, from coordinate 9,537 downwards.
ATAGATGCAAGTCCGATTATTTCTTTTGTAATTGGTATTATATCGATTCCACTCAGTAGATGACGAGTCGCGGAAATTGATGATGCCTCCTTGATCTTACAAGTTCTTGAAACTTCTATCAAGGATAAATCGCATGTACCGTTGACTTAAATTTGGATAACTTTAACCATTGTTCCGGAGTTATGCTTTTATATTCCTCAAAAATGGGTTTTATGATAGCCGAGCCATCTAGGTAATTCAATCAAAATCTTTCTTCACGAAGTTTTGCTAAAGTTTGAGATGACGACTCATTTTTTGAAGGTAAAGTCTTACGCTGTGAAAAAACTATAGGGTGCTTTGCTGGAATTAACTGACCTGAAGAAATTAGGCGGTCACGAAAAAGCTCGCTTCTTGTGGGGGGAACCAACAAGGCCACCAAGGTTCCTCGCTCAGTTGCTTACAGTGTTTCTCCAGCTTTTACCATATCCAAATATTAAACTCGCTCGCTGCCTAAGCACTCTGACACCAATTTTTGTCATAAGTAAAGTGTTGCACAATATATGCTAGAAAACTTCCTGTCAAATTTGACTCGACCTTTACAGTGCCTAAACAACCCCTTTAACTGGAATATCGCGTTTTGCGTGGAGCGACCTTCCTGAATCGGTGGGCCTTTGATGCAGGATCCGCAAGTCGTGCGCTTCATGTGATGCATTTGGAGATAAGGATAGCTACTAGACATAGCAACTGCCAAAAGCTGAAGAATTGACTCGACTCCCGACTCCGAAGCCCTGGTAATTTCGTCGTGTTCGGGATCTCACGATGTCAATGTGACGGTTTCAATTAACGGCACTTCTAGCACGATGTGCTACTGGAGATAGTTGATACCACAGCATTTCGGTGGTGGTTAAACATGGACCAAAGCGGTATTTGACCGAAAGCAAATAGTAGTTTTTTCTGGATCCAACCGGCCAATTGTTTTGATTACTGAAGATGCCAAGTCCCTCCGAGATCCGTAACTATCTGAGTCTCGGGTGGATTCATATACGGGAAAGCGAATCCAGGATCGCTGCTTCCTGCAACGACAACGGCTTTGAACCAGCCGTTGCCTACTCTTTGGTAAGGCGGAAGGTTTTTTATTACCCCGCTTTCTACCCAAGCGGAGCCGGACCAACGGTAAATTAGGAGGTCGAGGTTATTCGAAGTCGTGGAGGCAAACATTTCAACTACCAGCCAACTAGTAGATCCAACGGTTATTATGCCGTCTGGATACGGTGCGGTAAAATCAGATTCAGCGAATATAGATGCTGAAGCTAATGCTGCCTTAAACCCAGCGTTTAACTTACCAGCCAATTTATCTAGAAGCGAGAGTGGAATATCATAAAATCCTGGATATGAACCGAGGCTAGCGCCATTGTCTAATTCAAGTTCCTTCCACTTGCCTTTGTAACTCTCAAACAGGCCAATTATCGGGCCATTAAAGCCAACACCGGTTCCAGTTGCAATCGCCCAACCGTCATCACATGCGAATTTAGTGAGATTAATAATAGGTGTTTCCCAAGGGTCAGCCGCATTTTGTAAAGCTGTTAAACTACATGACGGATTTGGTCCAGGAAGCATGGCAGGTCGGAATGCGCCGTCCTGGTAAGTTTCGAAAAGACCCGTAGTTGGTCCTCCGGCGCAGCTACAATCGTCTAGCTCCGTAGAAACTCCGTTATCCATTGGCACCCCATTAACTACCGTGGTGAGCGAGTAACCGTAGTCAAAAGGAGCCAGGTGCCAATTTCCACCAACATCAGATACAATTGAAAGCCAATTAGTATCAGCAGCGCCTCCTCCTGTTATCGCAAAGTCAGGTTCGTGAGATCCAGTTAGGTTCTCTGCCTCAATCCCGCAGCAAGGCCCAACTGGTCCCATGTATCCATGAACCTTTCCAGCTTGGACCCACTTTGTCTTTATCCAAGTGTATATATCAACAGTGCCATCAGGATAAGGATTTACCATTGAACTAGTGCTTATTGGACCATCTGGGACCTCTGCTACCAGCCAACTTTGATTATTGACATCGAGAACAGATGATACTTGCATAGAATCACCAGCTCCAAGTAGAGGATTTTTTAGTGAAGCAGTAATTACGTCAGCAGATGCGGACTGTCTTATTTTTAAATCAAATGGCTTGGCTAGCGATTGGAGAAGGCTAGGTTCGATGCCGTAGTCAATTGTTGCAACATTCAGGGAGTTTGCAGTGGTGCTTTCAGGACTCCCAGAATATGTCTTATTTACAAGGACCCAACTTTTGACCTTCAACTTAAATAACCCAACTAATGCTCCGGAGGGACTGCTTCCTGATGCAAGAGCCCAACCTTTCTCGCAGTTAGCAACTGAAAAACCCTTGTTGCTTGAAATTCCGGCGACTTTATCGAATGTTTCTGTGCCACATACTCCTTTTATTGAATGAGAAATATTGGCACTAGGTTGGAGATGAGAGCAACCTGAAATCAAACACGCCATTAAAAGAATGACCAGAGATGCTTTGAGTATTGGAGATTTTGAATTCACAAAATGACTCTATCAGTCGACCGGTTGTCCTCGCCTTTGTTCTCACCAGAACTTGAAGCGCCTAAATAACCCACTTTGGCAGTGTCAGCAGTAAAGGCCTACATTCCATATAGCAATACATCCCCACAGTGCTCAAGGCAGGCCCGATTAGATAATTGGTCGCGCTTGGTGCCTCACTATAACTTTATATACAAAATTTGCATCCCGTTTGGGGGTGTCAATTTATATTCATACTCCTAGACGTAGGCGTCTGTCGAAAGTAGCTTCGAGATTTTTAGGCCGAAACTACCTATAGTGGGCGGTTGTCCGCCTCCCGCTGTGAGCAATAAGTACTGCTGAAATAGTCAACTAGCTAGTTTGCCCTTTGGCGCAGATATATTGTAGATTGACGAATTGTCAAGTCAAGAATAAATTAGGTATGCCGTGATTTTGAATCCTGATTGATTGTGGAGAAGTTTTATTTCAAACTTCTATCTTTCAGCAGTTCGAAACTGCTAATTGCCTAAGGGCACTAAATCTTTGGCCAAAAAGTAAATCCAATGGTGAATTCTCAGTGAAGTCGACAAATAAAACCTAAAGCGCCAAGTGGAGGCGAAGTGCCTCATCCAGCTCGTTAACAGTAGAGGGTAGGATACTGCCAATAAGTGATCCAATGCGCTCCACAGCAACTGATCTTATTTGCTCTGCCTGCGCCTTTGAGTCTCGATCCAATCCAGTCTCTGCTGATCGCAATAAAACTTGGAAAGGATGGACATGCTGAAGGTTTGAAGTAACTGGGACTACCGTAATTAACCCATACCCCAGTCGCTGGGCAACAGAGTTTGCCCCATTGTTGCTAACAATATCGTTGATTACGCTGATTTGGTGCCGGCTGCTGCATCACTTTATGACGGCAGTACTAATTCTTGGGGAACTAGCGATACATTGCTGGCCCAAAAGCTAAACAGTATCCAGCAAGTTACCGAAGTAACAACATCGCCTGTAAGTAACTTTGGCTCTTCAAATCAAGAAGCAGCTATCCGTACTGTTAAATCTGGTCACGGCATGGCTCTTTTGATCTTGGTATTTAATAAAGTAGCAAACGGAGTGGGTTCTGGAGTAATGAATGGCACTGTTGTGCCTGGTTACTCAGTTGGGTCGAACAACTGTGAGGCATGGGTAATTACCATGCAGGGTTTAAGCACATCAGAGTGGGGAGTGAGAAATCCGGGCACATATGCGGAGATTGGTCCGTATTCAAATGGCAGGTCTTGCAATCCAAACAATTTCTCCCCAACAAGAATTGATCAGTATGGCACAAGCCCAAGTTTCTTATCGGACCTCGCCCACCAGAGCTATCAAGTTGCAGGTGCAATTACTGCATTTCTGATATTTTATTTGGGCTCATTCCTGTTTTTTACTTGGCGGCACCGACGTGTGAAATCCGGAGTTGAGAAAAAGAAGTGGTACTTTTTATTTCCAGCAACATTAGTTCTCTCAGCTTTAGCAACCATCCCAATGGTAATCCTATTGCGCCCACTCCCGCTTGTTAGTAATGGACCTGGCCCACCCTTTTTGGGCTCATATGTATTCAATGATGCTTATAATCAGAACAATGGTTCGTGGGGTAATTCAGTTCAAACTTTAATTGCAAAGGAGACATCACCTTTTCACGAGTATGTTGCCGGCTATGCAGATTCTTCACATATTTCGATTTATATCCCTAAGAATTCTAAAGGTCAAGTGTTAGAGGCCTCAGCGCTTGACCTTGCATCAGGAAAGTGTGTGGTTCTTTTGGAGGTGAAGCGAGATGTGAATCAAATATTTTGGGGCCAAAGTGGACCGGGCACATATGTCGGGACGGCAGCATCTCAATTCATGAGTTGCAATTCGAGTGAAATTATCAATCCCTCGCTTTCGCCAAATTCTAGTGGAATCTATTACGATTTAAGATCCTATGACTGGCCGCCAAGTAGATGGCTGGCGGTGGAGATGGGAGCGCCGTTGGAGCTATGGGCTCTAGCTTGGTTCTCGATCTTCTTTCAAAAATGGACCCCGAAGGTTTTAAAAAGATCGGCCTCTACCGTCTAAGAAAGCTCCTACAACTTTCATTTATGCAAAATATATTCCCATTGTGCAGTCAAATTCCAAAGCGAACCAACTATCAAATTCTTGCTGCATCCGACTAGTTGGGACACGATCCATTTGGGCTAAATAGAACAACCTGGATTTTGCTTAGTCTACTGATTTTTGCAAACGATTTACGGCAGGAGAACTTCGAAAATTACACTCTGATCCGCCTGGGATTCCAAAGCATAGCTTTTCCTTTCTAGTAAACTTATTACCCTCGCTAAATAGTGGTGAATAAACTTTTAGAGGTTTTACTAGGCTGAAGAAATGAAAGGCAGTTATTTTCGAAGCTTGGCGAACAAGGGAATTCCAACACTAATCAAGAGCACTTAAATTTATGACGCTATAGTACCGGCACATAGTATCCCGTAACATCTACCACGGTCATAGTCTCCATGTTGGCTGCCATCGATACATCTGGTACTCCAACTCCGTAGGGGGAACCTAATTTAGCAATAGCGAGATTTGCCACCGTTTGCCCAGAACTCCAGTTCATATCCGATGTTTGTGGAACTGGGTAATCATAAGGCCATAAGGTTAGATAACCAGGCCCCCAGACGTCAGTCACAGTGACATTTAGCACTACAGCATCTGTATTGGAAGGCAATGAAGAATCTCTCGTTAAAATCTCAAGGTTGATTGGATAAGATAGTCCACCTTGGGATCCACCATAGAATCCAAATAGGGTATTGGCATCCCATAGTCCAGAATTTGGACGACTATCTGCTTCCCGTGTTGGAGTGGTCGGAACAAAAAGATCACCTGTGCTCCCTGGCAAGTTTCCAGTGAACCACCCAGAGATATCCACAATTAGGTCGCATCCAACATTGCAGAAAACATCAATCATTCCATCCGACCCGACCGGAACAATTGAGCGATTTGTTACCACATTCCCAGGAATCATATTTAATGTTGACCCATCTGGCATTGAGGTGCCATCTGCATAAATGGTTGCAAAGCCATCAGACGTCACATTAGTGACTGTCAAATTAACAACTACGGCTGAAACATTATTTTGTGGAAGCCCATTTACGTTAGATCCCATTCCATCAACTTGGAAAACATCGGTTCCACCTGCAGACAGAGTCTGGCCCGCATAAGTAGGGGGATCGGTGGCGCCCATCCTAGTATCGGCGATTCTAATCGGATCGAGTGAGTTGTACAATCCAGGAGAGGTCGTAGAATTTGGAACGGATATGTAACCCTCAACATCTACCAATACATCGACAGAACCTGTAAAGTTTGTTATCTCAATTGATCCACCGACACCTAATCCGATTTCAACCATGTTGGCAACGGCATACTCGCCGGAGGAAAAGTTAAGAGTTGACGTCCCAGGAATTGGCTCGCCTCCGGGATAGACCGTCAAATACCCAGAATTTGATGGACTTAGCGCAGTAATATTTAAGACCACTGCAGTTGCTCCAGCTGGGACCTGGTCACTGCCAGCACCAACTACCGGGACATTTAAAGTCTCTGGATTACTTCCAAGCCCAAGTGTCTGGCTGGCATAGGTGCTAGGATCCGATGCTCCTCTTCTTGTATCGACGATTCTTGTCAATTTGACTGGCGTGTAACTACCTCCATCTTGAAATGTCAAGTGATCTGGATTCCAGCCAAGTGAGCTTCCATTAGGCGTTACAACTGAAACGTCATCTACCTGCGCAGTTAGCATCGGTGGCGCAACGATTGTAATTTCATTATTTGAAACGACAGTGAAATTCGAAATAGCAGTGGATCCAATATTAATCTGAGTTGCCCCGTTAAAATTGGCTCCATAAATACTTACTTGCCTGCCGCCAGATAGTGGTGAAATATTTGGAGTCACGCTAGATACTACAGGTTGGTTTGAGTCATAATATTGAAATTGATCAGCCGTTACAATTTGAGAGTAACCCCCAGCATTGATTAGCTCGAAACCTACAATGCTACTGACATACGGTGGCGAAACTGCAGAAATAGTAGTGCTGTTGATTACCGTAAATGAGATGCTTTTACCACCGTAAACACCGCCTCCAAACACAACCCCCGTGACTCCTGAAAACCCTACACCGGTAATAGTTACTACTGTTCCTCCTGATGTTGGTCCAATATTTGGAGAGATGCTAGTGATAGCGGGAGGTATTAGTGCTGGTGTGGAAGCTTGAGAAGGCGGACTTGAGTAATAAGAGTTCTTTGCCACAACAGAAAATGAGTATAAATCACCAGGTATTAACCCAGTGAATGCCGTAGTGGTACTTGGCGGTGAGCCACTAACTTGAGTAGATCCAATTACAGTTCCAGCAGTTAGATTTGTGCCTGTCACAACATAAGAACCGATGCCCATCCCACCATCTGAAGCTGGGGCCGTCCATGAAATCTGGGCGCCTAATGCGGTAGGTGTTGCCACAACTGAAGTAGGTACGCTCGGATTTGTAACATTAAGCCCAAGAAATACTTGATCGTAGCTTTCTCCTATTATTTGACACTGGGTAATAGTGATGCATGAAATCGAAGCAAATTGGGCAAAAGGTATTCCACTAATTTGGCCAGGTCCTAATCCGACTTGGAAACTATTACCACCGTCAGTTGTGCTTACAATTTCGGAACTGGGTGAAGCTCCCGGATACTTCGCGTTTAAGACAATAAAGCAAGCGCTGGACGATGGGCAAGACATTGCGACAGAGCCTGCCTCTAATGTGGATGGAGCAATTGTAATGGCATGTCCCAACTGCGAACCGTTGTTTAAAGGTATTACTTGATTATTAGTAGTGTCAATGAAATAGCATTTTGTGACGGTCGGACAGAGACCATCTGTCACTGTCGCGGGATAGGTAGAACCACTTGATATAAAAAGACTCGTCCATGTCATCCCATTATCTGTAGTTGCGAATACATTTTCCGATCCCCAAGTAACCCAGCAGTCCCCTATTGCCGGACATGATATGGAATTTACAGAATTTAGACCATTTGCCTCAAACGATGAACTGTAATTCCAATTAACTCCGGAATTAGAAGTTGAAAAAGCAACACTTCCGTTCAATGACGGACCAGTGAAATTCCCGACTACCAAGCAACCTGAAGAATCAGGGCAACTAATTGAAATTAGGGAGCTTGAAGTGATACCGGTTATTGGAATAGACAAGATTTGCGAAGTCCATGTATTGCCACCGTCAAAGCTTGAAATTACAAGTGGCGATCCTGACAGTGACCCAGCAATATAGCATGCAAGTGCACTTGGACAGGACACCGAATTGAACTGCGCATCGCTTAGATTTGAAGGAAGCGTGGTCAAGCTCCAAGAACTCCCACTGTCTGTAGATACTTCTACACTATTTCCTCCAGCAGCTATGCACAATACAGAAACACAACTTTCTGAATTTAAGGTCGAAACTGTGTTTGAAGTTAAAACTCCAACATTTGTCCATGTACTTCCGCCGTTACTGGAGACAATTGCAATTGGCTCGAAAGAAGAATTATCACCGACCAACATGCATGAAGTTGAGTAGCAGGAAAATGACTCAGGGGTTATCCCTGATATAGGCAGCACATATGTCACAGTCCAAGTCACACCATCTGAAGTCTGGGCGACTCTTATCGATCCCCCATCGTAATCAATAGCAAAGCACGAAGTTGCAGAATAACAACTTATTTGAGAAAAGTTATATCCGTTAGTTGCCGGTTGATCAACCCAACTTTTTCCTCCGTCAGTTGATGTAAACAAGCCAGGAACATTAGAGGAATTAGATCCGAATCCAACACAGTAGTTACTCCCGACAGCGCAACTGCCAGTCTCTAAATAAGCGTTTCCAGTGGCTAGTGAAGCACTCCAACTTCCACTTGAGTACGACAAGTAATACGGGCTGGCAGATAAAAAAATGCACTGAGTTGAGCTGGTACATGAAAATGCCATGAAGTTGTCGCTGTAACTACTTATGGGAAGATTCGACTGAGTCCAAACTATCCCACCATCTGTGGTTTCAGCCAAACTTACAAAGGGTGTTGAACCAAATAGATACGTTGCTGCTATGCAGACTCCGGGCCCAGTACAAGAAAGTTGCAAGTAATTTGGTCCCTGTGAACCTGGTGAAGATTCCTCTTTCCAAGTGTTCCCAGAATCAGTTGTTGCAAAGAAAGCAGTAGTTGAATTTGCTCCCGATGGTGTGCGTGAATAAAGATTAAAAAGTGCATAACACTCTGTAACAGATACGCACGATACCTGTGCCCTTTTCAAATCAGGTGGAAGAGGAATGGGACTTGATGCCCAAGTAGCTCCTAAGTCCTGTGTCTTGAGGATTTCGGCGGAGGTGCCAGATAGGTCAACGGCATAACATACCTGAGTGCTTGGGCAAGAAACCGAGGTAAAATTAGTTGGGTTGAGGTTTGTTTGACCTTCCACTGCCCACCCAGGCGAAATTGCTCGGGCCACGCCTGGTCGCTCAATTGTACTTGCTGCCCAAAGTAAAGATGTCAACAAGCACGCTGTACACACAAGTGCTAATAGACGCTTAACAATTCGACTCACTGTATGTTTCCTCTTTGCTTGACAAATAAGCACCTGAAATCTGTACTCATTGATTTTCCAACCTAAGCCAGCAGGTTACATTGATCCTCATATTACCACCTTGAATTCCTTGATGCACTGGATCCAAAGGCGAAAATCTGACGACCATGGACTTCGTTCTACCTCAAGATCTGATAATCCTCTTGAATCAATTAATTAGAAAGTGAATTGGTCACTGCTATGTTATAAGTCCTTGGAGGGCCTGTCTCGCTTTGGCATTTTTAGCGGCTAGATCTGCCAAACAATTTGAAAGCCTAGTGATCCACTCGTCAAGTTCAACTTCTTCAGTTTTTAAATTTATCCCTCTAACTTCTTGCGCGATAAGTGCTTTATAAGACGAGCCGTTGCGC
>JABEUL010000039.1 GCA_013044465.1 Acidimicrobiales bacterium | reverse complement strand
GGCCTGTAGTGATTCCCAGTCACTTGTTCCAGCTGTTCAAAATGCCGGGGCGGTATTTTGTGGGCCGCTTGCTCCTGCGAGCATTGGCGATTACTTAGCTGGGCCCAACCATGTGCTGCCAACCTTTAGAAGTGCGAGGTTCTCCTCGGCATTAGGAGTTAATGACTTTGTACGTCACTCCCACGCTATTTCAATTACGCAAAAAGGGCTAGAACGGGTTGCTCCATTTGTGGAATCAATTGCATTGGCAGAGGGCTTAGATGCACACGCTCAGTCTGTGGCTATGAGAGTGGCTGGATCAAAATTGCGAGCTGAATTTGAAGAAGGACAGGTTTCCAAAAGTTCTTCGGGTACAAGATTTAAAAGACACTCGGGATGATTTGATGAAAGACTCATCGCCGAAACCTAAGTTCCATGTCGGGCTTCGTAGTGGTTACCACTCTCCCCAGGTTCAAGTAGCCATTAGGCTCAATACCAATGAGTCGCCATTCCCGCCGCCAATTAGCTGGCAAAGTGACTTAGCAAAAGAGATTTCAAATGGCCAGTTCAACCGCTATCCCGACAGACAGGTAAGGGCATTGCGGCAAGAGTTGGGTTCACTCCATGGTTTGGGTCCCGAGATGGTTTGGTGTGGAAATGGTTCTAATGAGATAATCCAGTCGATCCTGCTCGCTTATGCGAACTCCGGATCCAACGTCATGGTATTTGAACCGACCTACGCACTCCACTCCCACATCGCAAAAATAATAGGTGCAAATGTTTGCACCTTTTGGCGAGATGATAATTTTCAAGTAACTCCTGAGGCTCTTAAGAAGGGAATTAATGAGACATCACCAGATGTCATTTTCTTCTGCTCCCCAAATAACCCAACAGGCAATCTCGAATTAGAGGAGAGTATTGACCTAGCTCTAGAGATGGCTCCAGGAGTAGTAGTTGTAGATGAGGCCTATGTTCAATTTGCCTCCTCCTCTTGTTTGGAAAAACTAAAAAGGAGCAGCCGCCTGATATTGGTGAGGACCTTTTCTAAAACTTGGGCGATGGCAGGGGTGAGATTGGGTTATGCCCTTGCTCAAAGTGATGTAATTTCCTCTCTAGCAAGCGTTACTCTTCCATATAATCTCAACACAATTTCCCAGATCGCTGGGCGGTTAGCTCTCAACTACCAAAACGAGATGCAAGACCGAGTGGCAGATTTAGTGCAAGAGAGGTCAAGATTGGCTGCCGCCCTAGCCTCACTTGATGTTAAAGTGTGGCCCACTGAGGCCAACTTCATTCTCTTTAGGCCAAATAAAGTAGAAGCAAGTCACTTATGGCAGCTTTTAGTTGAACAGTCCGTGTTGATAAGAGATGCGTCCACTTGGCCAGGCCTCGACAATTGCTTGAGGGTCACTGTTGGGAATCATGACGAAGTGACCAGGTTTCTAGAGGCCCTCTCAAAGGCTTTAGGCTAGTAGCAATAAATAAATTATTGCTTTTTACAGAGAAAGTTACTAAATGACCAGGGCAGCAACCGTTTCAAGGAAGACCAAAGAGACCGAGATAGATATTGAGCTCATGCTCGTTCCAGGAGAAGTTCATGTCTCAACAGGAATTCCCTTTTTTGACCACATGGTGTCTCAACTGGGAAAGCACGGAGGTTGGACACTAAAAGTTACCGCCAAAGGCGATTTAGAAGTCGATGCACATCACACGGTTGAAGATGTTGGAATTTCACTTGGCAATGCTCTCAAGGAGGCGTTGGGAGACAAAACGGGCATTAGTAGATTTGCCTCTGTCTTGATCCCACTTGACGAAGCTTTAATTGAACTGGCGCTCGATATTTCAGGTCGTCCTTACCTTACATATGAAGCTACTTTCCCAGTTGATGCAACTCCACTTGGCGATCCACCCTTTGATCCTCAACTAGCCGAAGAGTTTTTAAGGGCATTTGTCACTGAGGCGGGAATTACTCTGCACGTCAATATGAAAAGTGGCCGAAATACTCATCACATTCTTGAGGCAACTTTCAAGGCGCTGGCAAGAGCACTAAAAAGTGCTTGTAAAGTCGAGGGATCTGAGATCCCATCCACTAAAGGTTCTCTTTAGGAGAGTCATTTGATAGGTGTCTTTGATTATGGAATTGGAAATTTAGCTTCAGCTTATAAAGCACTTGTCAAAGTAGGTGCCGATGCCAAGTTAATCACGGCGAGTGAATCCCTAAATGGACTTCAGGGTCTTGTTTTGCCAGGGGTCGGAGCTTTTGGATCCTGTGTAAATGCAATTCGAGAAATGGGATTTGACAATTTGATTGTTTCAGCTGTTGAAAGGGAGATTCCATTTCTAGGAATATGTATCGGCATGCAAGTGCTGTTCGAAAATTCGCAAGAGGATCCATTGGTTGAAGGCTTAGGGCTATTCAAAGGAAGCATCGAGAAAATACAGGGTGATGTAAAACTTCCTCAGATGCAGTGGAATGAACTGGAATTTGAAAAGGGCCAGACAAGTGAGCTACTTAAAGGCATTGAAGTCGAGCCGTGGGTGTATTTTGTTCACTCATATGCAGCTAATCCAGATATTGTTCGGGACAAGGAGCTAAAAGTTGTCGCAACTTGCCAATATGGGAGTGATGTAGTGGCCATGGTTGAAAAAGACAAGGTTTATGGAGTACAGTTCCACCCAGAAAAATCCGGCAAGGTAGGTTTAAGATTGCTATCTAATTTTGTAGAACTTTGTGGGGTTAGCCGCTAATGGAGCTATACCCGGCGATTGATTTGCGGGAAGGCCGGAGTGTAAGGCTTTTCCAGGGAGATTTTAAAAAAGAGAAAAACTTTGGAAACCCAATTGAAATTTGCAAAGTATTTGTCGATCAAGGTGCGAAGTGGATCCATGTTGTTGATCTCGATGCAGCCAAGACTGGTGTTTTTTCTCAAGGCCCCACAATTGCTGAAATTGTAGAGGTAGCTAAAGGAGTTCCGGTTCAAGTTGGTGGTGGGGTTAGAGACCTTAATCGTGCTGAATCTCTCTTGAGTCTCGGAGTGAGAAGAGTAGTTGTTGGAACCATTGCAGTTGAAAATCCCAATCGGGTCAGAGCAATGGTAACAGCTCTTCCTGGAAGTGTGGCAATTGGATTAGATACAAGAGATGGAAAGGTTTCGATTAAAGGTTGGACCAAATCGAGTGGGCAAAGCATCGAAGAAGTGCTTTCTGGTTATGTGGATGTTATGGGCTCAATCGGAGCGCTAGTTGTTACAGAAATTGGGAGAGATGGGACTTTAGGAGGTCCAGATCTTGAGGGTTTGAAATCCATTCTTGGCCAATCAAAAATTCCGATCGTGGCTTCGGGGGGAGTAGGCACACTTGAAGACCTCCGTAAACTTGCAATGCTTGAAGCAGATGGGGAGAGGCTCTCTGGGGCAATCGTGGGGATGGCAATTCATGAGGGGCATTTCAGCGTAAGGGAGGCGATTGAGGCTTGCAAAGCGTAAGAATTATTCCATGTCTCGATGTCGATCAAGGCAGAGTTGTAAAAGGGGTAAATTTCATTGACATTAGAGATGCTGGAGATCCTGTAGAGTTGGCCAAAATTTATGACCGCTCAGGTGCCGATGAAATAGTGTTCCTCGACATAACTGCATCTAGTGATAGGCGCGGCACAATGATCGATGTAGTTGAAAATACTGCTAGAGAGGTCTTTATCCCTCTCACAGTTGGAGGAGGTGTGAGAAGCGTCGAAGATGCCAGGAAGCTACTTCGAGCTGGAGCGGACAAGGTTTCTATAAATACTGCCGCCATTGAGAGGCCAGAGTTAATATCTGAGATTTCAGCCGAGTTTGGAGCTCAGTGTGTGGTTGTTGCCATTGATGCCAGAAGATGTGACTCAAGTACCAAAGTTGCAAATATCCAAGGGAATTATTTGTGGGAAGTATTTACTCATGGTGGCCGTGAATCAACGGGAATTGATGCAATTGAATGGGCTAGGAAAGCCGGTGAGCTTGGTGCTGGTGAGTTGTTGGTAACTTCCATGGATCGAGACGGAACTGCAATGGGATACGATATTGAACTTCTCCAAAAGATAGGCCAAGTCGTGGGAATACCATTGATTGCTTCGGGTGGAGTAGGGAATATTAATCATCTGATCGAAGGCGCCATCTCAGGGAAGGCAGATGCTTTGTTGGCGGCAACTATATTTCACTTTGGAATAATATCTATTGCAGAAGTGAAAAAGGCTCTTAAAGAAAATGGCGTCAATGTGAGACCCATGCAAGATGACTTTTAACTTTTAGAACACGCACTTGATTGGCTAAATGCCTTTGAGATATTAGTTGATGAACCACTTTGAGTCTCAAGTTTTGCAATTGCCTCTGAGGCACTTTGGGCAGATGCCTGGACTGATTTTCCAATATTGTCGGCCTGCACTCTAAAGGCCGTGATGTCATTAGTTGGCAAGTTAGTTGCCGCAGTCTTTGCGTTGGAGACGGCTAGGGCAAAACTAAAAACCGTTGCCATTAGGGCGTTCTCAGTTTTTGCGCCCTCAGGATCCTTTGGGACCCCGGCCGCCTTGAGCTGGTTAATTGTTGTGACAAGCGAAGTGGCCACTGAGTCTAAGTAGTTAAT
>JABEUL010000038.1 GCA_013044465.1 Acidimicrobiales bacterium | reverse complement strand
CTGGCCTGCGGACAAGCACTATCCGCTACTGGACAAAGGAAGGGTTACTTAAAGTCGCCATGACAACTGAAAGTGGCTACCGTTGGTATGCCGAGAGTGCCGTGGACAAGGTTGCCAACATTAAAGGCCAACAAGCCAAGAGAAGAACACTTGAAGAGATTAAGCGTGATCTGGCCAATTGATTCAAGCCTTGAATGAAAAAAGTCGCCAAGGGTCATAAACTACGGACTGAGTTGATTAATGAATTGTCGGAGTTGTAATTAAACAGAGGTAGATATTTGCCGTTAAATGATATTTATTGAGTTGCCTCACAATCGCAAAAGTTGACGCATGAAAAGTAAAATTAGAGGGTGTCAAAAGAACACCTATGATTCTTATGGAGCCGATAATAGGTAACAATCGTGCACTGGTTTCAAGGTAGGTTGATTTCGGAAAATTTAATGTGTTATCCGGCATTTTCAAGTTGGTGACCTTAAGGTAATGAACAAGCTCTTCCCACTATTTTTACTCTTTATGCGTCTGCTTTCCTGATTTTGAGGGGGACACTGTGTCTATTCTGAAAGCTTCCCATCCAGTATTTTCAGGACTTAGAAAAGACTTGGCCATTTGATATCTTGTGTCGAGAAATGGGATATCGTACAGACTAAATGAATACTGACAAAGAAATTGATTTATTTGGCTTAAAAGCTTCTTCGTTTGGTCCAGATTTTAAGTTTGGTGTCGCAACTTCCGCCTACCAAATTGAGGGAGCCTATGATGCTGATGGAAAAGGACCCTCTATTTGGGATACCTTTACACATAAAAAGAGGTGGCCAATTCCCACTGTTCTCACAGGTGAAAACGGTGATGTTGCGTGTGATTTTTATCACCTTTATAAAGAAGATATCGCACTCATGGGCACTTTAGGCTTTAAGGTGAATAGGTTTTCAATTTCATGGCCCAGGATATTGCCTGATGGCAATGGAAGAGTCAATCAAAAGGGATTAGATTTCTATTCGCGTGTTGTGGATGAGTCTTTGGCAAATGGAATCGAGCCATGGATAACTCTTTATCATTGGGATCTCCCGCAGGCACTCCAAAATAATGGTGGGTGGAAGAACCGACAGATAATATCGAGTTTCTCCAACTATGTAGATGTGGTGAGTAAGGCCCTAGGAGATCGGGTAAAAAATTGGATGGTTTTCAATGAGCCGATGTCTTTTTGCATCGGAGGATATCTCCTTGGTATCCACGCGCCCGGAGAAATAGGACCAAAAGGATTTATGCAAGCAGTTCACAATGTGAACTTATGTCAGGCAAAGGCAGCCCAAATTATACGGGGCAATGATTCATCAGCTCAAGTTGGCACCACACACGTAGTGGCTCCCATTAGCCATAAAGGCCGCAACAACAATCCAACCAAAGCTGAGAAAAGTGCAGATGCATTACTTCACAAGATATTTCTAGAGCCGAATCTGGGATTGGGATATCCAGTAAAGGAAAATCCAATTGTATCTTTAGTTGAGAGATACATTGTTGGAGACGATGCTGACGACATAAAGGTTGATTTTGATTTTATTGGTGTTCAGTATTACTCACCTTCGCTTGCAATCCCGGTGCCATATTTGCACTCAATTCCAGTCCCACTCAGAGGAATAAAGGGTCAAGATAGAGACCAAATGGGCCACTTTGTTAATCCATCTGGTCTATACGATGCACTGGTGAGAATTGATTCATATGAGGGCGTGAAAAAGCTCATTATTACTGAAAATGGCATGTCTCTCCCTGATGTAGTTGAAGGTGATCGGGTTTATGATCTTCGGCGCATTGACTATTTGAGGCAACACTTAAATACTGTCAAGAGGGCTCAAGATAATGGTATTCCTGTAAGTGGATATTTTTATTGGAGCTTTTTGGATAACTTTGAGTGGGCGCTAGGGTTTAAGCCTCGGTTTGGAATAGTTCACGTTGATAAAAACACGTTAAAAAGAACACCCAAGGATTCTGCATATTGGATTCAGAAGTTCTTGCAAAATTAGTTAGAATCTAAATCTCATAGGCCAAAAGGAGACACCAAGAAGGATTTATCATTTTTTGCGCCAGTCATAAATGCGATGAGATTCGACATGGGGAAGTTTCTTCAATGGCGTGATTGTTGCCGTGCGAGAGATATTGCAATATTGGGCTTCAAATGGATTGACCAGTCAATGAGCAGAAAAGCACAAGAAGCCCCAGTAAGTCGAGTAAAAATGAAACAGAAGTTGCATCAAGCGCTTACTCGTAAACCGGAAAGTTCCTGCGTACAGGCATCTACTTGCTAAGTGGATAACCAAATAACACGGATAAAATAGCGATCTAACTGCAGAAACTGTGAACTAGGTCAAATTGTCCTGCCGAGAGAGGAAAAATGGTGGTATAAAAAACATACAGGCTTGACTGTTGGTTTTATAGAAGTTAGATTAGCCTAATGCAATTGAGCCAGAAGGGCGAATCGAAAACTCAGACTAGAAGTCATGCTACTAGGAGAGCTTTGCTTGATGCCACAATTGCTTCATTATCCGAACTTGGATACTCGAGAACATCTACCACCGAGATTGTGAGGCGTGCTGGAGTTTCAAGAGGGGCGCAAGTGCATCACTATCCAACCAAGGCTGAGCTAGTGGCGGCGGCTATTACTCACCTCTTCCATGAACAAGCTAACGATGTTGCAAATCGGCTGGAGACAATGAGTGATGAAGAATTAGACACTTTAGATGGAATTGATCTTTTATGGGGTGCATTAGGTGGCCCGACCTATCGCGCTGCATTAGCATTGGCCGCTGCATCGATAACTGATGAAGAGCTTAAGCCAGTTGTCACAAAGTTACTAAGAGAATTCGATGAAACTCTTGTGACAAATTTTGGAAAATATTTTAACTTCAACGGCGAGTTTGAGTCTTTCTGGCCAATTGGGCTTAGATTTGCCTTTAGCACGCTTTCCTCAGCTGCACTCTATAGGGAGTTGGGACTGGAAGATCGTGCCGAGGAGATTGTCACCGTTTTAAAAGCAATGACCAGCATGACTATAAAACAAATGGGTAAAAATAGCAGACAATTTGGGATTCAGTCGTAGGAGGTTAAATCGGCTATGGGAAACAACTACTACCACGTTAATTTAGGATTCGGAGAACTCAATGAAATCTGTTGAACGCCTTTCCCTAGGCGGGGGAGTGGGTTTTGTAAAAAAAGCGAAAGCTGCTGAAGTTGCGAAACGCTACGTGTTGTTGATAATAGTGGTTGTTGTTCTACTCGCTATTGTTGTAGCTTTTCCAACAGTTGATGTAGCCGGCAAAGGGGCAAAGATTGATACTGCTCTTTTGGGTTCAAGCCTTTCTCAGAAAAGTGGTCTGACAGTAAATAAGACTCTTTGTGGGAAGGGCATTAGGCAAGTTAGCTGGTCCAAGTATTCCCCATATTGCATTCCAGTCTGGAATGGCAACAACGGGGGAGCAACCTCTCCTGGAGTAACTGGCTCAACGATTACGATTACTTACAGAGAGCCAAATACTGCCGGAATGGGAATCATGGAGAAGCTTTTTGGTTCCCAGATGGGCACTAACCAAGAAGCTATCGATACAATGCAAGGCTATGTGTCTTTATTTAACAAGTCCTTTGAATTATATGGCAGAAAAGTTGTTTTAAAACCGTACGCAGGACAAGGCGACTTCATAAACGAACTCCAGGGGCAAGGTCTAGAACAAGCACAAGCTGATTCAATTACTGCCAAGAACTTGCAAGCATTTGCTGACGTATCGCTGCTTTCTTCTACGCAAGTTTACGATCAATACTTAGCTAGTGAGCACATAATTTCAATCGGTGCTATTGCGCAACCTCAATACTGGTTTCAACAGTTTGCCCCATACGTTTACACACCGGTTGACACCTGTTCAATTGGCGTGCAAGCAATTAGCGTAGCAATGGGTCGAGCCATGGCAAATCTTCCTGCAATTTTTGCAGGCGATCCAGCACTTCGGCAGGAGAAGAGGAGCTTTGGTCTAATCTTTCCAGAAGATCCTACATATGCATCATGTGGAAACGAGTTGGTAAATCTTGTTAAAGAGCACTATGGAATCAGTTTTGCGAGAGTAGTCGAATACAAAATCAGCCTTTCAGATGAATCGAGTGAGGCCCTAAGTGATATTGCGTAAATGAAAGCTTATGGTGTAACCACAGTTATGTGTGGCTGTGACCCTATATTTCCG
>JABEUL010000037.1 GCA_013044465.1 Acidimicrobiales bacterium | reverse complement strand
AGCTTGTTTTGAAAGTGTTCCTATTGCCACAATCCATCTTCCCATAACCAACAGAAAATCGCGAGTATTTACGGTGAATAAATCAGCAGTCTCCTAGATTTGGCTAAGGGCGTTTCTTCCAGCAGAACCTGCATCGTGGCCATAACTTCCTCCAAATAAAACTGCGTGAACCAGCAAATAATATATTTGGTGCAAAGATAGGCGCTGTTTCCAACTGGATTCAAGCGGATATACGCTGTTGTAAGAAGCTACAATCACATCTAAAAATGGTGCTCCAAATAAATGCAGCATTGCAATATCTGCCTCCCTGTGCCCGTTATGAGCTGACGGATCTATCAGTACTACTTGGGATTCACGCCAAATGACATTTCCAGACCATAGGTCACCATGAATCCTTGATGGCACTGTATTTTTGTCAACAATATCTTCCATTATGTTGCAAAGCTCCTCGATTGAGGAAATGTCGCTAGCTCTAATGCTATCTTTGTCCTTGGCCATTTTAAGAAACGGCATTAAACGACACTCGCGATAGAAATCCGCAAACACTTTAGTTTGCGTGTTTTTCATTGGAAGGGATCCGATATATCCATCCTCCTGCCCTCCAAATATCTCCTCGTTATGCCTATGGAGATTAGCCAATTCAATGCCAAAGTTTTCGGCAGCCAACCTGGTTGGACTTTTAGGTTCGATATACTCCAAG
This sequence comes from Acidimicrobiales bacterium, assembly GCA_013044465.1. Lineage (GTDB taxonomy): Bacteria > Actinomycetota > Acidimicrobiia > Acidimicrobiales > JABEUL01 > JABEUL01. The sequence goes on along the minus strand of JABEUL010000037.1, from coordinate 15,310 downwards.
GCAATTCCTCTGGATGAAACATAAAAGACTTTTGGGACAAGCACAGTATTAGTTTCAGCCAGGTAGGAAATTCCTCGTTCTTCTACTTGATAAAAGTCGCTTGGCGCTGATTTTGCACTCTTTATAAAAACATACTCTCCAGATGGCAAGCTAATAAGGCCCTTCTCGCTAGTTGCATTTGAACCAATCAATTCTTTGATGAATAGTAGATCGCTACTGTCCATCAGAACCAGAAACAATGCGATCAATCAATCCCATGCATCCCTTTTCAGTCAATTCACAGGAGAGACTAAAATCCTCTTCATCACCGTAATAGGGATCAGGAACCTCTGAAATTTTAGAATCGCTGGCAAATTGCATCAACAGCATGGCCTTTTTCTCGAAGACTTGGCTACCCAGTTGAATATCTGCTTTAATTTCCCCAACCAATTTATTAAGGTCCCTTAAATGTGATTGATCCATAGCCAGCAATAAGCCTTCTGGAATTTGGCCTCTCTTAATCTGCTTGGCAAAATGTCTCGGTGGGTCATATCCCTTTAGTTTTAGGACCCGTCTGGCTCGATTATCCATGTCTTGTCCAACATGCCATGGGCCAATTCCAAATGACTGGGCACGATAGGGTAGATTTTTTGCGTGAGCCAGCTCATTAAATATGACTTCGGCCATTGGGGATCTACAGATGTTTCCTGTGCATACAAAACTAAGAGAATATAATTTATCGTTCATTGAAGTTGTCTAAATGAAAGTCCTATTTCGATCATACTCTGACCCATATACGTGCGAAAATCTGTTACCCACAAGAGGAAATCTTAATTGCATGCAAGATAATAGACGCGTTGGCATTTGAGTCATAAATGCTTAAGAAAGTGCCAAAACGTGGCGATCATAAATCGCTTTTTTCAGATAGAAATTTGCGGTCCTTGGATCAATGTCCAGGCGTTTAAGCTTCCAGCGGCGCACCTTGTTAATTGCGATAAGCAAACATTATGCATCGGCAGCAATGGGCAAGTCTTGACAACAACAGTTAGAGTCCTCACACAATTCATGTCGAATTCCTCTGCTAACCATGCACCCACAATCAGCGCATTTAATCAGCAATACTCCGCCTTCAAGATCTTGACTGGTTCTTTTGTCGTCGGTACTTTCCTGCATCTGCACTCCATCAACTATTAGCGGCCCCGATCCTCATTATACTCCTAAATCTAAGCGCAAGGTTTTGAAAGCGCAGAATACAGCAACTGCACCCAATTGTGATGAGGATGTTTATTCAATTCTGACTCTCCAGCAAACCAGCAGCTAGCCGGCTATTCCTTCACTATGACTGATCCAACGGTGCCCGATCCGGCCGCTACGCCGTAGCAAGTGTTCGATGCGGGGCAACTGACATCAATTATTATCGTAAGCGACGACGGGAAGGGATCCACACTCCAGGTGGTTGCTCCACCATTTGCCCTTAGGAGAAAATACGATGAAACGTTTATACCTACGGCTTCGCACAAGTCTGAATTTGAGCAATTTTCAATGACTGAAAACTGAAATGCTGGTGTGGAATCAATCGTCCAAGTAGTCCCTGCATCTGATGTAGATTCAAACACAGAACTAAAATATTGATTGTAAGCGGACACATAACAAGCAGATACGTCGCAAGCTAAATTATTTACTCCCAATGGTGACAGCGTGGTTGCATTTTCCTGCCAAGAGCTTCCCCCATTAGTCGTCATGATGAAATAATTCGTACTTTGACTATCCTGTCCAATTGCATAACATGTAGTTGAGCTGACACACGAAAGGCCAGATACTGAAATGATTGTTGAAGGAAGCGTATAAGCCGACCATGACTGTCCATCGTCAGTTGAACTAAGCATGTATTGAGTTTGCGATGGGAATGGGCTCTGGGCACTTGCGTAACAATTGCTTCCTGAACAATCGAAGTAATTGACTGTGGCATTGGCTACAGGGAGAGTTGAAACTGACCAACTAACTGCGGAATTCGTCGACACTATTATTTCACTGTTTGCACCACTCATATTCCTGGCTAAGCAAACCGCTGATTGAGGACAGACCAAGTTACTGAGATTCGCATTACTGATGTTGATGGGTAACTCGCTCCAGGTCGTGCCTCCATCTGTAGTGTGTAAAATTATGGAATTCGCACCCCCACTAGAGTCGTATCCACTTACATAACACTCGGAAACCGAAGGACATGAGATTCCGTTTAACCCAGAAATGCCCGTTGCCAAGTTCTGTCCCGACCAAGATGAGCCACTACTTGATGTCTCAAAAATTAACCCTTTGCCTGCCAACATGCTGCCACTTGTCTGCATATTAGATCCGACTAACCAACAACTATTGCTTACATTGCAAGCAACCCCATTAATCCCCAAAAGAGATGAGGGCAGTGCATTCACTGACCATGAGGTCCCAGAACCAATTTCAATTTCCATGGCTGCATTGGAATTCGTATCTACTCCGTTGGCATAGCAAGTGTCATTGGGTCCACATGTAATATCATTTATGCTGTTTAGAGTTGTGGAAGTCTTGTCGGCCACCCAAGAATTCGCTCCATTGCTGGAGGAAATTATGGTCGCATTTCCATTTCCATCATTTCCCCAGACATAACAAGTCGCAGCCGAATCACAAGTTATTCCTTTGAAACTGGACAGTGAAGAAGGTACCGTCTGGCTTGACCAAGACATTCCTGAATCAGTTGAAATCACTATGGCTGGAGTATAGGCAGCACCTATACCTATGGCAATGCAAGTAGAGCTTGATATGCAAGCCACGCCATAAGATATAAGTAATTGAGGAATTGGCGAAGTAGACCAAGTAGTTCCATTGTCGGTAGTGTACTCAACGGAAGTGCTCAAATTCATACTTGCTGTAGTTAGAATGCAGTTTGATGGAGCGGTGCAAGCCAAATGGTCCCCTCCTATTCCGCTTTGAGATGAGGAAATTGTGGTCCAAGTTAATCCGGAGTCTTGGGATTCGAGCAAATAATATCCCTGATTCAAATCTGAGCCCACTGCAAAACAATTAGTAGAAGATGTGCAGGCAATATTAGTTATTGAAGTCGGGCCATATGGGAAAGTTGAACTATTCCATGTTGCGCCGCCATTGGATGATTCATAAGCTAAACTCAAGCCAGACAAATAACTTGTGCCATAAGCAATGCAGGTAGTAGCTGAAGAGCAAGTAATTGCACTTATGTTTGCAGTACTAAAGCTCAATAGATAAGTATTCCAAGTAGCTCCTGCATTAGAAGTTGAAAGTATACCTTTAGATCCGTTGTCGAGTTGTGCCACTGCATAACAGTTGGTGGAGCTGGGACAGGCTATGGCAAGTACATCTGTAACAACTGCCGGATAACTATTTGTAATATTCCACGCCACAAAGCCAAAGGTGTCTCCAACTCCTAAGGGTGATACTCCACTTGCAGTTACTACTGTGACATCGACATTTCCTGCCGGACTTGCTGGGCTTGTTGCAGTAATTGAGGTATCTGAAGTCACTGAGAAGCTGGTAGCTGGGGTGGAACCAAAGTTGACTGCAGTTGCACCGCTGAAGCCAACACCACTGATTGCAACTGACGTGCCCCCTGCAATTGGTCCTTGGGAGGGAGTGAGTGAACTCACAAATATCGATGAGCTTGAGTACCAGCCCATTACATCGATTACTACATCAGATGCGGAATGTGAAAAGACAGTTATTGAGTCATTTGCTCCCACCTTGACAATTGTGACATTGGCCCTTGTTTCACCAGATGCAAAGTTTACATCTGAGATAACTGGAGGTGTGATTGGGGTAGCTGGTTCAGGGTAAAGGGTGAAGAATCCAGCAGTAGTTGAATTAGTCGTGGTTACATTTAGCACTACAGCCACAGCATTAGTAGGCACTGACCCTACTCCTCTCACCTTGACATTCATAGATCCACCAGCTTGGAGAGTTGTATTGCTGCCTGTGTCACATTGGTTAGAAATCACTGAGGTTCCATTACTTGGTCTTGTGTCACAGATTCTCACTGGGCTTGTCCCGCTGAATGAAGTCCCGCTCACTGAAGATGTGTTTCCTGTGTAATAGCCGTTGACATCAACTATTACATCAGTGGACCCCATGAAGTTATAGATATAGATCTCACCAGTGGAAGGATCTATCGGCACGATTACTCTATTGGCTACGCTTTGATTTGATGAGAAATTCAGGTTGGAAGCTGTTGGCCTAGAGGCTCCTCCATACACTGTTAGATACCCTGCTGAAGTGGTATTAGTGGCAGTGACATTTGCCACCAAAGCAGACGCATTGCTCGGGACGCCTGCAATGTTTGCAACGTTAACCGACAGTAATCCTCCTGCCTGCACAGTTCCTTTGGAACCTGTATCACATTGGTTAGATGTGACCCCAAGACCAACCGGCCTAGTATCACAGATTCTTGATGGGGAGAGTGGGACAAATTGACCACTGACAATTGGTGTGGCAGAAATAGTGCTGTAACCTTCGACATCTACAATTACGTCAGCTGATCCAACTAAATTGTAGATCGAAACTGCTCCATGTGCTCCTAGGCTCACTTGTACAAGATTTGGAATACTTTCATTTGCCACAAAGTTAACATTTGATGATGGTGGCTTTAGTTCGCCACTTGGATATACAGTCAGATACCCTCCTATGGAAGGGTTCGTCACAGTTACATTCAATACGGCAGAAATAGCATTTGCAGGTATTCCAGACTCCCCTGCTACTACTACGTCAATTGTGCTTCCTGCTTGTAGTGTCCCATTTCCGCTATTGCACTGATTGGGACTTATTCCAACACCTGGAGATCTCGTGTCACAGATTCTGATTGGAGTTATTGGAGTATAGGTAATCTGACCTGGAGTGGTGTAGGTGAACTTATCGCTACTTGTAAGAACTGATGAACCCTGTGGGGTGGTCACAGTGACATCCACAGTTCCAGCCGAAGTTGCTTGAGGAACGCTAAGGGTGATCTCTGTATCTGAAACTACGGTGAAACCAGAAGCATTTGTAGATCCAAATGTGACAGAAGTAGCACCTGTAAATCCAGAACCTGTGATTGTTGTATTTATTCCCCCACTGACATTTGAGGTGTTAGGTGTAATTGAAGTAATACTTGGAACCACCGCTGCAAGTGCTGATTGGCTCACCAGTCCAAATGGAACCAAAAAAGAAACAAGAATTGACGCAATTAAGGCAATCTGCTTCACCCCTTTACCCACGAAATGATCCATTTCCACAGCTTTCTGCCACAATCTGGCTTATCCCAGATATCTAAGGAAAAGACTACTATTAACTCAGGTTAACTGCACAATTCACCTCAAATAAGGCACATTAGTGTGGTTGAGAGATGCTGAATAATCCGCAAAGAAAGATAGGGCTTGGTTGGTTGGATTGGCACTCCCCAAAGTACGGCTTTCCAAAGTTTTAAATTTGTAGGAGGTCAAGTCAGTTCTGGGCTTGTCTACCTTCACTTCTGGTTTGTCATACCCAAGGGAGTTAGAGGCGAGCTCCTGCTAATCTTGTTACTTAGTCAGACTTTCAAGGGAGCAATTATGGCAATAAGAAATGTAGTTCCAAACGGAGCGCCCTGCTGGGTGGATCTATGGACTAGTGACGTAGAGAGAAGCAGAAGTTTTTACTCCCAAGTGTTTGGTTGGGTTGCTCAGGACCCAAGTCCAGAATTTGGAGGCTATTTCATGTTCACAAAGAATGGAACTCCTATTGCGGGAGGAATGGGCGACATGGGCGACATGAAAGCAAATAACACGTGGAAGAGCTATCTTTCAGTCACAGATATTTCACAAACACTCGAATTAGTCAAAGCAAATGGCGGCACCACTATGGGCGAGGCCGATGTAATTGCTAATTTAGGTACTCAGTGTGTCATCTTGGATCCAAACGGGGCGACGACTGGCATTTGGCAAGCTGATACTTTCCCAGGATTTGTACAAATAAACGAACATGGGACACCTTCATGGTTTGAATTGTTTGCCACAGATTATAAAGGTGAGATCGATTTCTACACAAAGTGCTTTGGGTGGAGTGTAAATGAAGTTAGTAATACGGATGAATTTAGATACTCAGTTTTTGTAGGGCCTAATGGCAATGACGACTTAATCGGAGTCATGGATGCATCGAGTTTTAATCCGGAAGGTGATAGTAGTTTCTGGTCAATTTATTGGGAAGTCGACAATGTCGATGAGACATGTAAAACCGTTTCTGCTCTTGATGGTCAGATTCTTGACGGGCCAACTGATACTCCCTACGGCCGAATCGCGTCGGTTGCCGATCCAAGCGGAGCCAAATTTAAGTTGAGAAAAGACTGAGCCCTCCTCACATAGAGATCCATTGGTGACAGCTTGGACAAGTCTTATCCACTAAGCTCCTTCATAAGATGAGATGAAAGCATAAAAGTGTGGAAAAGAATTCAGAAATCGCTATTGAATGCAAGGACTTATCCAAGCATTATGGGAAAACTGTTGCACTAGATCACCTTTCCATCCAAATCAATAAGGGTCAAATAGTAGGTTACCTTGGTCCAAATGGCGCCGGAAAGACAACGACCATAAGGTTGCTTCTTGGTTTAGTTAAACCGACGAGTGGAAGCGCAACAATATTTGGCCTGGATAGTCAAAAAGATAAGGTTGCCATACATGAAAACCTTGCCTACGTACCTGGGGAAAGTAATCTTTGGCCCGACCTGACTGGGGCTCAAGCTTTGGACTTGCTTGCAAACCTACGTGGACATAGTGATGATTCATATCGACAGGAATTAATTGAGCGGTTCAAACTCGACACTTCTAGAAAATTCAGGACATATTCAAAGGGAAATAAGCAAAAAGTTGCTCTTATTGGTGCTTTGATGACAAGATCAAGCCTCTTGATTCTTGATGAGCCTACAGCAGGATTGGATCCACTTATGGAAGTTGAATTTAGGGGATGTATTCACGAAGCTAGAGCCAATGGACAAACCGTATTTCTCTCCTCCCATATTTTAAGTGAGGTCGAAGCACTTTGTGATCAGGTTTACATATTGCGCGATGGCAAGCTTATTGAATCTGGAAACTTAGGTGAGTTCAAACATCTTTCATCATCAGAAATTGTTATTCAATTCAAAGACAGTGTACCTGATATCTCTGCAATTAGAGGCGTTGCTCTTCTCTCTAGTGGTCATGGTCATCTTAGATTCAAGTTCAATGGAGATTTCAACGAACTTTTAAAACATATATCAAATTTCCCGGTCATTTCTTTTTTTAGCCATGAGCCCTCCCTTGAAGAACTTTTTGTTTCACTTTATGGAAAGTGAATTAAATGACAGTTACTTTGGTTCCCAAGATTTCATTTAGTCCCGTAAAAAGGACTCAAGTGCCCTTTAGACGGGCGATAAGGACCTCAGTTAAGTCGTCACTTTTATGGTCAGTAGCCTTTGGGATAGTTATTCTTTCATCATCAATTAGCTACAAGTCTTTTTACCCTACAGCAGCCTCAAGAAAAATGCTGCAGTCGGTGTTTTCCACAAATGTGGCTACAAATTCTTTATTTGGTCCTGCCTATCATTTAGATCAAATTGCAGGTTTCACCGTATTTAAGTCTTTCTTTACTCTAATAATCATTGGTGCTCTGTGGGCAATCTTTCTTAGCTCCAAAGCCTTAAGGGGTGAAGAGGAAAACTTGACTTGGGAACATGTAATAGCAGGGACGACGACTCTGGCTTCGGCCACGTTGCAAGTTATTATTGGTCTCACCGAGGCGGTTGTTTCAATGTGGGTAGCAATTACCTTTGTTGTCTATCTGGGTAGCATGCAAAGCCATTTGGGATTTTCCTTTTTGCAGTGCGCATTTTTTGCACTGGCCATCACTTCAACTCCCCTTCTATTTATTTCATTTGGAGCTCTAGCATCGCAGTTATTTGCCGAGAGAAAAACAGTTAACATCGCATTGGGATGGCTGCTCGGAATTAGCTACGCTCTAAGGTTGGTTGGAGATTCTGGAATAGGACTTCACTGGCTGGATTATTTATCGCCTATAGGTTGGGTGGAGCTATTGCATCCGATGATTGACCCAAAGCCAATATTTTTGCTTCCGATCTTCTTGTGCTCAGGATTATGTTTAGCTGCCTCGGTAGCGATGGCATCTAGGAGGGACTTGGGCCAAAGTGCGGTGGGAGTCAGGACACCATCTCGTATTTCTCCAAAGTATTTAAGAAGTTCTCTTGCATTTTCTTTCAAATTGATATCGACGAATCTTTTCTCATGGCTGATTTCCATATCAGTCACCGGTTTAATTTTGGCTAGAGTTGCCGAATCAGTAGGGAGCACTATTACTGGTTCTTCAGTGAAAACTGTGCTTGAAAGAATTGGGGGCCAAGGAAACGGCTCCAATCTTTTCCTTGGATTATCTTTTGTGATCCTAGCAATGCTTTTTGCATTCATGCTCCTTGGCCAGGTTTTGGCAATGAGAGCCGAGGAATCTTCTGGCCATCTGGATACACTCCTAAGCAAGCCCATATCAAGGCTTCGATGGTTCGGCGGCAGAATTATGGTTCTTATAGCTTCTGAATTTTTGGTGGGACTTGTCTCTATATTGTTGATTTGGATTGTTCTAGCTACAGAACATCTTGGTCAAGGTTTCACTGGCGTGTTGCTTTCTATTGTCAATATCATGCCACCTGGCATCTTGGTAGCGGGCTGCGCAATTTTTGCTTTTGGGTGGTTTCCCACAAAAACTTCATTAGCTGGTTATGGGATACTAGCTTGGTCAATGATGGTTGAAATTATTGCGGGACTTGGAAAATCTAGTCAGTTTCTGGTGGATACTTCTATTTTTCACCAAGTATCTCCCTACCCTGCCGCCAGCATTAACTGGAAATCAGCTGTGATAATGACAGGAATCGGAGTAGTGGGAACACTTTTAGGAGCTTACAGATTCAATAAAAGAGATATTGGTCCAACTTAGCTTTTATTACAACAATCTCAACTTGAGATTTTTCTGATTAGGTCCAAATTGCAATAATCCATCAATTGCCCCCCGAAACTAATGCCTAACAAAGCTTGGTTGATATTGGCGGCACCGTGCTGTGACACATGTGAAAAGGAAATTTTAATTCATTACTTATCCCGACATATTCCGTAAACTCATGTCATTGGGTTACAATCATTGCCTTGACTTCAATCTGTTTAACTAACATGTGCCCTGCAGACTAACGAAATGAGTTACAAAGCTTATAATTCAATTACTTGCAATGTCTAAATTGAATTCCAGGATATTGGACCGACCGGCAAATGGGTGATATTAGCCCATGCCACTCCCGAGAAACCGCTTGGAGCGCTTGTCACTTCTCTCCAACCAGAGCTAAGGCAACCTTGTGCTGGCAGGTCTCCAGGGACTACAGCTGTTACGCTTAGCATCCCGGTTTGATTTCGTGAATTTCCTGAAAAGGAGTACCCATCGGTACTTGCACAGTAGGGATAATACGCCTCAAGGACACCAGAGCCTTGTTCCACGTTCCACTGAATGGACACTCTTATATAGGGAGTGGTCACTTCGGCACCCACTGACATCTCGCAGAAATCACTGGGGCTCTTATACAAGAGAGATTTCGTGCCACTGTTGGCATCTACGATTAAGACCGTCCAATTCAGTGACTGCCACTGGGCTGGAACCGTAGGAGGCGACTTGCCTGGAATGGACTTAATAAATGGGCAGTTAATGGCTCCATTTTGTTGCATAAGTTCCACCCAAGCTAGCTCGGACTTAAATTTAGGTAAGTTCGATTCTCCGTAGGTTGTTGGTGGCTGTGGCTTTACCTCTGGAAGTGAAACTTTGTCAGCAACGGTCACTAGACCATAGCCGACGATTACTGGATGCGATGGAGAAGGAAAATTTTCTCCAAACTTCGATATGAGATCATTTAGCGTAAATTTGGGCGTTGATTTTAATGAGGCTGGGTCGATTACAACGTCGCCATTGTCAAGTTCAGTAGGGATGATAAATCTGGAGCCTGACACATTAGCCTGTTGCGGCTGGACTGGTATTTGAATAGGCGTTGAAGTTGTGCTTTCTGGGAGCTTTTGGGAAACCTTCACTTTTTGGATCGAAACCATTGTCCCGCTACTTGTGGCGAAAAACACAGCCACCAAAGATATGCACAAAATTAGCCCAATTTTGGGTAAATCCAAAACCAATTTACTTTTCACCATATATTCACGCTCAATCTTATGCATTTGCTGCAAAATATTAAGCTCGATTTTCAAATTTCCATGAAATACGCTTATTCTTCGAGAGATAATTCAATTAGACACTCTTGCCTTGGGTGACTAGGGAGATCATTTAAGCGGTCTCCCAATGCGACATTTATTCCACGCCACAAATTCAAACTCCCAGTAATATTGTTCTTGTCAATTGCCTTCCACCACATTTTGGTGAAACTTTCTGTTCCCCAAAAAACCGAGAAAAACATTGCGAGGTATTAAACCCTTGCCACCACTTCTCTACCGCTCAAGCTGAATTCAACTATGGAATTCTAACGTCATGTACTTCACTTGCTCTTGCTAATTCATCAGTTGTAGCGTTAGAGGAATCAATTTTTTCAATCATGCTCCAGTGGTGACCAACAGGACAGTGCTGGTAACGTTTGAAGCAAAGTCTTGCGGCTTTGAATGAGGCCAAAGGCACCCAAATTGTTGTGAAAACGTGACCGTTTCTACATCTTACGGACCTGTCATACTTTTTAAGCATTTCAACCTGCCTCTAACTATTTTCTCCAAGTACAATTGTAACAGCGGCAATATCTGCTTAGGCCAAGAGACTGGCAGGTAATTTCACCTATTTTCGTCAGCTTTGCAGTACTAGGACTCGGTAGCATGGTATTGCGTACCTGTTTTAGCTATCTAAGGAAGAGACTAATAATGTGTGGAAGATTTTCCCAATCAATGCCCACTATGAATTTGATGAAATTGTTTGATATTCCAGATCCTCCAAGTACAGAATCCTCTCCATCGTGGAATGTTGCACCAGGACAAGATGTGCTAATTGTTGTCGAATCGGAGAAGAGAAATAGAATAGAAAAGGCAAATTGGGGTTTGGTGCCAGCTTGGGCAAAAGATATCAAGACTTTAAATCGGCCAATAAATGCGCGTTCTGAAACTTTGTCTGAAAAACCATTCTTTAGAAATCTAATTAAATCTAAGAGATGCATTGTTCCAGCTGACGGATTCTATGAATGGTCAAAAATCCCGGAGGCAAGTGATAAAAGCCAAGAGTTGAAGAACAAGGCGTCAGTAAAATCTTCGAAAGTCCCTCACTACATAAACCGTAGTAACGGGGACTTGCTTGCCTTGGCTGGACTTTGGGATTTTTGGCGAGATAAAAATAGTGAGATCGAGTTGACCACTTTCACAATTATTACCACTGCGGCCAATAATTTCATGAAACCTATCCATGATCGAATGCCCGTTATCGTAGACCCCAGCCTTTGGCAAATGTGGCTTGGAGAAAGTCAACTTCCAAGCGATGCGTTGGCAGAAATCTTCAATCCACCTCCCGATGCCATTTTAAGTACCTATATTGTCTCTACGAAGGTCAATTCACCCACAAACAATGGGGAAGAACTAATTACACCTATAGTGAATTAGCAATTTCAGAGGTTAAAGAGCTCTCTCCTAGTAGTTGCTTGACCACCTGCTGTTTCTCAATTAGCATGTTCTTGGAGTCAGGTGGACTTCAAAAATTAAAAATTAATAGCAATCGTCCTTGCACCAGCATCTGTGGAAAATTGGAGTTGGAGTTTGGACACTCAAATAGGGGAGTATAAATTGCGACGCAAAAGTATTAGAAGGCTGCTGGCAGTATCAACCTTGGGGTTGACCACGTTAATTGCTGCATCTTGTTCATCGACCACTAACAATTCGACGAGCACAGGATCTACTCCAATGCCAGTTGTAGCATTTAACTCGACTAGTGCGGTTTCTTTCAACGGGCCAATTTCAACAGCAAATGCACTAAAGGCCTGTGGGAACAATAAGTACGGATTTATTGCAGAAATTCAATACACTGGCCCAACTAATGCCAAGATAACTAAGCACTATGGGCCAATCAAGCCCCTTGCAAATGGAATGCCCAAGCAGATGGAAGCTTCTGGAACTGTAGTTAACTCAGGCGGAGGAAATGTGGACCTTCCATTTGACCACTCTTTCGGGGGTGACTTTTCAATGGACATGTCACTTGCCAGCCCATATTTGAAACTTGGCCAAAACGTCGGTACCGGATCAGGTACACCCAAAGGGGACGTTCACATTGAGGTCCAAATGGGTGAATTCCCCCATGTAGTAAGCGATCCTTTGACTCAAAGCGTTCCATCCACCATGGCATGGACTGATTATGCTACAGCTGCGGAGTCATCCATTGTCCCTGGATTCATCCCACAAAAAGGTGATTCAATCGCCGCCCAAGGAGATTGGGTTATTGATTGTGGCCACCCTGATTTCCACTCAGAACTCCACGAACTCTCATTTTTGGCTTTTGGCCACGTCACGGGAAATGCCTCGGTAGTTCACGCTTTTTACAACCCCTACCTTCCAAGCGAACTTTACAACTCAAATCCTGCTCTTTCTAGCCAAGTGAACAATCCATCACTTCTAACATCGAAAAGTGATGTTCCACTTATTCCAACTTACTTAGTCAATACCGTTGTTGGCGTAGCCACAAATAAGACCACCACTCCTATTTCGGTGCCAATGATCATTGCACCAAGCACAGTTGCCCCACAGCCCTTTACGGTGTGTGCACCAAGCGGGACTGGCACTAACTTGCAAATTTCTTATGCTTTCGACGTTCGTCCAGGAGTCGAAGTGTCAAAGTCAGTAGATAATTCAACAGGTTGTGTGACCTTTACGGTCAATTTCACTTCAAGCTATCAGACACTGCCGCCAGCCGGCCAAGTTGAGTGCCAAGTGCCATGGTCATTTATTAATCAAAATGCCTCGCCTTACTCTTCAACCGGCAAGTCATTAAATATTCAACAAGAGATAACCAATGCAATTGGTGGTCTCGATCCAAGTGCATTACCTTATATCCAAGCAACACTGCAACACCCACTTCAAGTTAACTGCTACGACCAGTCCGGATCGCCAATATCGCAGGTTTCCTCCTCTGGCCAAAGTGTATCTACCGTTACTAACCAGTTTTCACCTATCGTAGGTTGGGCGAGGGTTGCCAGGTCATAAAACCTTTTACAAGTTAGACATAGTCTTACTAATATTTCAGGCTGGTATATTAACTGGCTCTGCAAATAATCCAAAGAGCGAGAATACTTCTAATTGCGATTTGTTAGAAGTTCCAGAGTAACTTGACTTCTAATGCTGGCCTAAACCTTTGCTGCTAGGTTTCATGCCGAGAGTAAAAGCCTTGTCTTGCTTTCGACAATAGCTCCATCACTTTCCACCTATCCTAAACGGGAGCAACTACATCTATTTTCGGCGAATGCTGTGGAGGCTCAAGATCAACCAAGTTGGTTAGTAGCTCACTTTTAATTGCGCTATATCCAGCATCATCCCAGAGATTAACCCGCTGTAGCGGATCATCTTCCAAGTTGTAAAGCTCGCCTTCTGAGCCCGTGTGAACAGTTCCAGGAAGACATTTAGTTAAGACATAGTTATCTCTTGTAATGGTTCTTAAGTGAACTCCGACACCAAATAGTTCGCTGTCCCACTCAGTTAAAACCGGAGATCTATCTAATCCTTCTGTGTCGCTCGGTCCTATCGGAAGAGATTTGCCTTGCATCCAATCAGGTGTAGCTATATCTGCAATGTCACAAAACGTGGGAGCCAGATCAATCAATCCAACCGGTTGGGTCACCACAGATGGTTCAATACCAGCATTTTTTGCAGGTGCCCAGATCAAGGGCAGTCTCATGAGTGAATCTACATGGTAAGGGCCTTTGAACATCAAACCAAAATCTCCCTGTAACTCGCCGTGGTCTGTAGTAAATATCACGTCAACGTCATCAGTCCAACCACGACTTTCTATGGCTTTTATTACTCTTCCCAACGCTTCATCTATCAACTCAACTTCCACAGCATTTCTCGCATTAATTTCCCTTATCTGATCTGTAGTAAGGGTCTTAGGTACCCACTTGGCTGGGGCTTCATAGTTCGATACAAGCTCGCCTTCATACCACATCTTCCAATGTCTTGGTTTAGCATCTAAGATAGCTTCTCTTTCACTGCTATTTTCAGGGTAGCCGCGAGGAAGGTCAACATCTTTCCAATTAACTCTTGAAACTTCGCTCTCGGGAGGATCCCAGGGATGGTGCGGATCTGGGAAACTCATCCAACAAAACCAGTCGTCTTCCGGGTTTAATGAGTTGAGCCAATCGATGGTTCTATCTGCAACCCAATCCGTGTGATACCACTCCTTCGGAATTGGATTTACCTTCACCTGGGGAGCTCCGGTTTCTCCGCCTCCTTGAGCATTAACCTCAAAGTCGCCATCTAAAACCGAGAAAAATCCTCCTAGGCTTTCAGGATGTTCATTGAGCAACCACCTCGAATAATGAAGTCCACCCATTATTCCATGAGTAGCAAACTCGAGGTGCTCAAATCCTCGGTGAGTCCCCTTAGGAGGTATGGTGCCAATTCTGGCTTGTTCATTTTCTTCAAATCGCATAAAGGGATCAAAGTAAGGCTCAAAGTGTGCCTTGCCGATTAACGCAGTCCTATATCCGCTATCGTGAAGTAGTTTTGCAACTGATGGCGCTTCAATTGGAAGCGGGACTCCGTTCATCCAAACACCGTGTGTGCTTGGGTACTGGCCAGTCAACATGGTTGATCGCGATGGCATACAAACGACGCTCTGAGGAATTGCGCGTTCATATCGAATCCCCCTACTTGCAAGGGCATTGACTACTGGAGTTCTAGAGAGCAGGCCACCATTGCACTGCAGAGTGTCGTAGCGTTGTTGGTCCGTTGTTACGAACAAAATTTTTCTACCCATTTTTATCTCCTTCGAAAATTTCTTTAAGCCGTGATAAAGCTCCACTAGCTCCTCCGGCAATTGCAAGTCCCAACATGGCAGGCACCGCGTCTACCCCATATATGACTAACGAATCCATAGGTCCCAGTTCGATCACGTCAATAGTCGATAGATGCTCTTGAAACATAGGAGAGGTGATTTTGTACTGAAATCTCCTGGAAATAAAGTCATTTGTAAGGATTTCCTCGGGCATCTCTAAGTCAGCGTTAGTTTTGATTACTCGCATTTGACCCTCTACTTTGACCTCGACAATCCCTGGGAACCAGGT
>JABEUL010000036.1 GCA_013044465.1 Acidimicrobiales bacterium | reverse complement strand
TCCTAATAATGACGCTTATGCAATTTTCCCCAGACCTGCCATCGATTTTCCCCGCCCTTGATTTTTGGTGGCTTTAGCATCTACCACTTAGAGTGGCTCCCTCAATGAGGATGTTGATATCTTTCAATACCTCAAAAAGAGACGAAAAAACCATCGTGCAGTTGAAAAGCGTTGAAGTGTCATAAACCTTTATAAAATTGCGGTCCAATTTGTTTTCAGCCATAATATTAAATCTGAAATTAATTAGCTTTGATATTTTGCCACAGTAAAAGAGAGTATCGTGGCGACATTAAGCGCAAAGAGGAAAAGCAAAAAACTCATTATTACAAGCATTACTCCTCGGGTACCGTCATAGACGAAGACAAATTCTAAGATAGAGGCAATTACAAGCTCAGCGACAATAGCCCACTTGTCGACTTGAAAAAATATTTTCCACGATATGTCCCTTAGTGATGCGAGTAAAACTATATTTATCAAGCTAATTGAAAGGGCAAGTCCGAGAATAACATATGCCGGTAACAACGGAGCTCTTTTTGGCAAGTAGGAGCTCAAATAGATTCCTCCGACAATTGATATGGCTAAAGAGATAGTAGCTAGAATGTCACACGGTGCTTTTCCCACATTCATGTGGTTGCTATCCTTGTCATCAAAATCAAAGTCGCTACTTGCATCGCCCCAGTGATACCGGCCGTATAAATAAATCTCTTCATTAACTTGCCGATCACCTCGCCGCGCGGTTCAGGTTTTTTTAATTCAAACAATAATTGTAAGATTGGCAGGTTCTAAGATTCCAAGTGCAATTATCGACATGATACCAACTACTATGAATGAAGCCACGATTAGGTTGTGGTGCGGATAAGAGGTCAGAATGAATCCAAGATGGCTAGCGAGCTGCCACCCTGCTGCCAATGTGCAGACTATTAAGGTAGGCATCAATAAAAGCATCTTTGGCATGAACTTTTTAGAGAATTCCATCCTAGAAGGGATCGATAGCCTCCCCAAAATTGGACCGATTACGAATCCTACGAACAAATCAACGCCCGTCCAAAGGCCTCCAGCTACAACATGAAAAAAGTCAATAGCCCATAGCGAATTCGAAGCAATGGAAATGATCAAAAGAACGAGTACCGCCGCGACTATCGGGAGTCCCTTTAATGGCACAATTGAAAATTTATATAGCTCGGTTGAAGAGTCACTCTCTTCGAGATGCCTATTAATTGTAGTTTCACTGGCCATTTGACCACCCTTTTTAGGAAAACAACTACCGCCACTAACTCCCGTAATTTTACATCCAAAACAACTTTACTGCAAGTAAGCGCGTTGCCTCATTTGGAAAAGTACACCAGGAGATCGGTTCCATGAGGTATTTACGACGGGTTTTCTTGCCGCTGGAGCTTTCGAGAGTGACATCTTTTGGAGTTTTCCGGCGAGGTCCTTAATATGGCGAGATAGCGCTCCTGGGTGCAGTTTATCCATCGTCTTTTTCATAATGAGTTTTGACTTGGCTGAAGTACTTTTATAGATATTTGCTTGTTGAAATGGACTTTTTGCTAAGTCATACTTTTTAGTGACTTTTGCTCCATTTCGAGTCTTGGAGATCAATTTCCACTCGGCTTGAAGATAGTTGGTAAATCTGTCATTTACCTCCCAGATCTCATTGAGCTTGGCTAACTCTTGGCGAATCGTAATGCAAGAATCCAACAAGTTCACGCACATGAGTCCTTATCTTCTGCTCTACATAGGCACCATCTCTTTGTTACCTGACCTAGAGCGAGTGAAGGTGATTTCGTGACCTAACAACGCTAGTGACCTCCATCTGAATTTGTAACGATATTTCTCTATTCGGAAAAACTGCGAACCAAAAGATTCGGTGTAAAAATGGCAAAGTACCTAGAAAAAAAATAGCTGAAGCCTCTACTTGTCTGGTTATGACCAGAAAGTCTAATTGCCTCTCATCTTTCAGTCTATAAGTAAAGAAAATCATACCAAGTGAACCTTTTCACCAGTTCTAAATTCTGGTATTACTAGCTTCATTAGAAGACTCACATATTTACATTGAGATTTCCGTAACAAAATGTCCTGCTAAATCGATTTAGAAGTATAGGCAATATCCCTCTTGGGTAAGTAGGGTCCTGTCTCGGTATACGAATATGGATGACTCTGAATTAGATAGTGCACTTAATATGGCTAAATCAGGCGAGGAGGCAGGTGTTACTTTGCTGTACCGAAACCTCCAACCATTTTTGATTGCCTACCTGAGAAATAGAACTGGCTCAAGTTGCGAAGATGTCTCACAAGAGACATGGATTTCGGCAATTGGGGCATTACGTAACTTTGAAGGCAGGGGAGGGGACTTTAAAGCCCTCCTTTTTGATATAGCGCACAAAAGGGTGGTTGATTTCTACCGCAAGGAGTCTAGAAGGCCCAAAATCACCGGCATCAATGAAAGCATAGATATTCCTGGCAACAGCTATAGCGTCGAAAATATGTTGGACGATGTTTCATCACAAGAAGCCATATCCAAGCTTGTGAGCAACCTCACATCTGATCAGGCCGAAGTCGTTTTGCTTAGGGTAATAGGTGGACTTAGTACCCAAAAAGTGGCCAAGATCATGGGGAAAAGTGTGGGTTCCGTCAGGATTCTCCAACACCGTGCAGTTGAAAAAATCAGCAAATCTCAGATAGGCGTAACGATTTGACTAGTGAGAGCGATGTAGATAACAAGATGCAAGAGATTTTTAGACACTTCGGTGATTCTTTGTTAGCAGGTGACTTAGACCCAGCAGATGCCCCGATCGAACTTCGGAACATGGCTGAGTTAATTCAAGTTGCTAAGAAAGTCCCACTTACCAGTGGCTTGAATCAAGAGCAGACGATCATCTCTCACTTTAGGGCTGCTTTTAGCCCACAAGTAGTAGAGCTAGAACCTAAAAGGAGATCTAAAATGATAAGTAAAATACTAACAGCGAAGGCTGCAGCAGCTGCTGTAGCAGTACTATTCGGAGGAACAGCCGCAGCGGCTGCCACTGGGAGTCTCCCCGCACCTGCCCAAACAAAAGTGGCAAGTGTTCTTTCCGATGTAGGAGTATCAGTTCCAAACCCAAGTTCTAATGCAGCTAAAGGCGCTAATCACGTCACTGGGCCAGTGATTACTTCGGCAAATGCATTCGGGTTATGTACCGCCTATACTGCGCAAGTAAATGGCGGCTCTACAAGTACCTCATCAGGGGCAACAGTGACATCTTCTCCAGCATTAACTCACTCAAGGGCTTTCATAAACCTTGAAGCTGCCGCAAAAGCAGCAAATGAGAGCGTTGCGCAGTACTGTGCATCTGTAAAAGCTCCCTCAAGTGACAAAGGTTCATCAAATGCTGCATCACATTCGAAAGGGAGAAGTGAGTCAAGGGGCAAGGGTAATGAGCCGAATAATGCCAGCAATGACAATCCTTCATCAAGTGTTGTCCCCAGCAGCGTAGCTCCAACCAATCCAACTTCGACCATGCCAGTGCCTTCCTCGAGTGTTCCCGCTACCACTGAGGCACCTGCCACTACAGTGCCCGTCACTACAGTGCCACAAAGCAGTTGATAGACCAACTTGGTTAAATGCCTGAAATTTGGTACGGAGACCTAGGACTCTGACGATTCTGGTCTGCCATTAAATAGTAAAAAGAAGCTTGGAGATCGATGGCTGAAGTACAGAGTTGCCACTTATGGTTGGATTGCTGGCTATAAATTGATAATTTAAAAAGCTTCTCGAACTACTAGATATCCGATATTGGGACAACTATAATAAGTCGCCAAATTGTAGTGTATGCTATCGGCAGAATGTATCGTAAGTGCATATATTATCACCGAAATGGCTTGTGGAAGGGGTATTTCGAGTTAAAGTCTGGAAATACCTAAACTTTGCTAAATTCCTATACTCCTCGAATTGTTGATGCTGAGATCGATCTGCTGTTTTCTGAACTTCCAGCGCTTTCTCTGGAAGGACCTAAGGGAGTTGGAAAAACTGAAACAGCCGAGAGACGAGCCGCTACTTTACTATGACTTGATGAATTAGCCCAGAGGGAAATCTTTGCCGCTGATGCTGACAGATTTACGAAGGGAAAGCGGCCCATCCTTATCGACGAGTGGCAGCGAATGGCTGAATCTTGGGACTTAGTGCGCAGAGCAGTTGATCGTGATCGGGCTCCGGGTCAATTCCTATTGACCAGTTCAGCTTCACCTATTAATCCACAAACACATACTGGAGCGGGGCGAATCGTAATGCTTCGAATGAGACCTATGTCGCTTGTCGAGCGTGGGCTTGAGTTGCCTACTGTTAGTTTGGCAGAATTACTGTTGGGTCGAAATCCAGAAGTGGAAGGTCATACTTCTGTTGGGCTGGAGGAATACGCTAATGAAATACTTTTATCAGGATTTCCGGGCATTCGCCACCTAAGTCCGAGGTCTGCGAGGGCCCAATTAGATAGCTACATTGACAGGATAGTGGATAGGGACATTCCAGATGTGGGTCGCTTCATACGCAATAAGGGAGCATTGCAAAGGTGGATGGCTGCGTATGTCGCGAGCACAGCTACGACTGCTAGCTATGAGCGCATTCGTGAAGCGGCCACTTCAAATCAAGGTTTTGTACCATCTAGATCTACTACCGAACCTTACCGCATTGCTCTCGAAAGACTTTGGATACTTGACCCAGTTCCAGCTTTCGATCCAACCAAGAATTACTTTAAGAAGTTGTCTCTGCCTTCAAAGCACCACCTTGCTGATCCGGCATTGGCAGCTAGGTTGCTAGGAGTAGGTTTGGAGGATCTTCTGAGCGTGAGTGGGTCCAGTATTGAAGTCGCTGGCGGAGGATCGCTTCTCGGTGCTTTGTTTGAATCACTAGTTACCCAATCGGTTCGTATTTACGCTCAAAATTCTGAAGCTAAGTTATATCACTTGCGAACAAGAGCTGGTGAACATGAGGTTGATTTAGTTGTCGTTGGTCACGACTCCAAAACTGTAGCCATTGAAGTCAAGCTCAACCAGTCTGTGAATGATGACAATTGCAAGCACATCCACTGGTTGCAGAAAAAGATGGGAGATGATCTCTCAGATGCGATAGTTATCACGACAGGTCGCGAAGCCTATCGTCGCAAAGATGGAATCGCAGTGATACCTGCAGCGCTTTTGGGTCCATAGCTGTTGGCTAATTGTCTAGACAAACTTGATTATGGGTACGCCAAGAAAAATTGAATATTTGCAATGAGAACGGTGTGTAGCGATGGCCAACGCATTTGTGGCGCATTAAATTGATGCCCTCATCGGACTTAATATTGATTGCGAATGAACAAAAAATCTTGCTAGAATGTACAGGGTACTAATAAGTTAGGGACTGGGGATGCGGGCCCTGTTTTCATGGTTTGTGAAAAATAGATTTGTATATTTCCCAAGCCAGACTTAATGATCATAGATAAAGTGAATTCAGTGTGATTAATTTGCTTGCCTTAAGTGCTAGTGCACTTTTTTATATCAATAAATTGCAATCCATTGGTTTTTATTGGGAAATGTGCATTGCTGTTAGTTCGGTGGTGGGAGATCAAGTGTCGCCCTGAGTTTAATTGTGACGGAATTGTTGTCTTGGTCGGATTTTAACTTCAGGTAAGTAGATCCAGTAGCAGGAAATCCGGCCTTTTCCCATACAATCAAGTCGTTTGAAATGGTGATTGATCGCTGGGCGGCCGGCGCAATGTATTGTTCAGTTGCCTTGGGCCAATTGCCTTTCGTAAGACCAGAAGCAAACTGGAGGAAAGCATTTTTAAGAGTATTTACTTCCCGGGACCTGTCCTTGAAAGAAAGTGAGTTCCATGATTGTGTCTCGTATAAATATCTAGATTGGTCTGAATTGAATGCCCATGACAATCTAAGGTATTCGAGAGCAGTTCCAGTTGGAAGTGTAAAACCGAAGGAGTCATTGCGGAAGGTCGTCGGGACGAAGAATGAACCACCGAATGTCTCCAGCACCTGGGCGTTTTGGCGGCTAAGGCTTGGAGGTGATCCGTTGATGGCCAGTTTTTCGAAAGTCGGTTGCGGCATGACTGGGTATGGCACATCTGTCGGCGATGATAATGATGGAGGAGGGTCTTCTTGTATCCATTCACCCTCGGTGAACTGTTCACCGGCTCCGAAAGGCACTTGGATGGGTTCCGATACACCTGTGTTGTTATCTTGGAAAGTGAGCAACCAACCAGATCCGGTTCGAACCATTTTGACAAAAATGCTGTCACCTGCTTCGATATTCATAATATCTCTAGGGTAGAAGGAAGTTGCTGTGTCTGCCCAGAACGCTTCGTAATATATGCCTCCCGAAGCATCAACAGCTTCATTTGTACCGATTTGGATGAATTGAATCGGACTACTCTTGCCCTGCGCCCCTATCCAGGTGGCGGCCAAGCTATTAGGAGTTCCGGAGGAAATTTCTGGAACCTTCCATTGAGCGCTAATGCTATTAACGTTCTCATAAATTCTGTATCCCCCGAATCCCGTGTTTGGAAAGACACCAGTTGCCTGAGGTAGTTCACGATATTCGGGCCAAATTTCAATCACGACAATTCCTGAAATAAATGTGACGCAAGAAAGAAGGGAGGCTAGAATAGCCTTAGACAGGAATCGCGATTGAGCAGTCTTTAGTTCCAATTTTCGAATCCATTGGTTCAGTCCAATAGCTATCAACCCGAATAAACCTGCTATGAACAGCGACCTGTTGATGAAAGCGTGCGCATAGGAAGAAATTCCGTACGAGAAGGTCGGATAGGTAAGAGCGCTTCTTAGCCGAATGATGCCAGCAGAAGAGATTGCGATAAGTGCGATAGAGATGAGAACTGTCGAGAAAGAAAGCAATTTTCCACTTCGCCCGACTTCGTTTGAACTCATTGGGTCATGCTCACCATCTAAGGCTAAAGAGGATAAGTTGCCTTGCCTTGTCACAAAATCCTATGATAGCCCTAAAGAGTTCTATTGATGTTTTCTTGGTCGATTAAGGTTTCGCTCACGATAGCTGGCGCTAAATCAATTGAAATGAATCGACGTGGGCTTCACAACCAGGAAGCAGTACACTTCAATGGTTGCTTAAAATCTAATCAGTTGATGGCATCCTGCCAGAGATTGATATTGCTATTATCTCAGATGCTTTATCTCGGGAAAGACCTTTTAAAGTGACTTTTGGCCAACTTCCAGTTTGAGCCAACAAAAATCCAGTGTAAGGTTTTGGTCTATTGTCGTAGTACCTTATAGCGTGAGTACCTCAAATGGCTAGATGTCAACACATTGATTAGTAGCTACACTTTTCCAATTTTCGCGCCCAAAATAATCTGATAGTGACTGTGCACGTGGCAATCTCACCAAAGGTTCAAGGAGGGTAGGAGTAAGCGAAACTGGCCACATATAATCAGATTACACAAATCTCACAAAATCACCACTTAGAGTTACAGTTTGAAAGAACTGAAATTGCAATAAGGATTCAAGGATTGATATAGTTTCCGTTGCTTAGTTGACTATAGTACAAGCGCTCAAGATTCTAGAAACTTGAAGGATTCAGCAACCTCCTCAACAATATACTGAATACGTGGATTAATGATGGTCAACGAGCATGCTTGCTCAATGTAATCGAGGCATTCGCTAGCAGAGTTAAACTCACAAAGAGGCCACAGAATTCTAAGGTCGTCTTCGTCTACTTCCCTTCCAGACCAAGCCTTCATGGCGAAAAGGTACTTTGGAGAAGCTACTCTAAGCGTCAGTCCATTGTTCTCATAAAGAACTTTTGCAACTCCGTCCACTTGATTACCAGGAAATGGAAACAATTTTACGGCGTCGTTTAGCCAATTGTCTGTCAGCTTAATTTCGCTATCATTCGCAATCTCCAATGCAATTTCGAATGCGATGGACTTTGGCTCAAAGATCGCGTCGATATCCTTGGTAGTTCTCAAAGTGTTATATGCAAGCACCATTGCAGCCCTCCAACTAAAAACATGTAAATCCGAACGCCTCTTTGCTGTGCTCGATTAGACAAATCGTCGAAAAGGGAAATAATTTGGTCTCGGGTCAGACCTCCAGTGGATTCAGACATTGACGAGGCTCGCTCGCCGAAGAAATACTCCTCGACTTGATAGTGCTGCTGGTGTTTCCACAATGGCCGTGGGACGCATGGATTTAATAGATGTGACAAACCACCAATTGTCAAGAAAACGTTCCGGTTGGAAAACCCAATTAGGAGAGCTTATATTGTGGTGAAAACAGAAATCCTCGACTACACCAGCGAGCATCCCATCCCATCTCGCATCTCCAGTTGATAATGGCTCTTCGCTAAAGAGCATTATTGGGCTGTCCGATTGATTTAAATCCATAATGAATTGACGAATAAGACGTAACAAGGAACTAGTACCTTCTCCAGAAGTAATCGCAACCGCAATTTTTTCGGCAAGTACTCTCACATCCATCATGATACTAATTTACCAGCTTAGCCTCTCATGCCTTATGTAAAACTAAAATCATTTGGAAACAAATCACAGACTTGCTCTTGATATCAATGGTGCGCCATGGTCCCAAGTTGCTGGGAAATTGCGCAAAGAGAGTCCTAATGCGGAGGTAAAAAATGTTGACTTTTAAAAGGGTTTAGTATTTGCATAACCAATATAAATGTCCAGTCAAACCGTCAAGCCAGCAATTCATAACGACTGGCAATTCCCTGCTAATGCCTGCCAACTATCGATAGATGGAAAAGATCGGGTGATTTGTACAATATAAATACTGGGCAGTTATGCCTAGATCGGCCTTATTTCGAAAAAATCTTGCTCATCGTCTTTGACCAGCCGACTACGTTCACGAAGTATGGTTCAGAAAGAACTTGGCATACCGTTGTGCCATCTGCCTTAATGGCATAGACAGTAGAGCCATAACTGCTTTCACTTGAGCTAACACTAAGTGCAATCCAAAGCCCATCGGGTGACCACACCGCATTTTGGACATAGCTGCAACCCTGCACATTATTACAGTTAAACAAACTTGTAATAGTACCGGTGGCCAACCTCCAATCGTAAAGTTGGTTATGCATGACGTAAAGCAGGTTGTTTCCATCATTTGACCATCCGGTTGTCAAGTTTGTCCAACAACTATTTCCCAAATTACACAAATCTATATTGAATATCTTGCCTGTAGTCAAGTCCTCAACCATCAAATATTCCCTTCCAATTAAGTAGTTTGGATTCGCTGCCGTTCTTAACACTCTGTAGAAAGCCAAGTACCTTCCATCTGGTGACATCACAGGTCCAATGTCTCCTACACAACTCTTAATCTCAGAGCAATCAGTTAATTGTTTTATACTCCCGCTACGTACGCTCATGCTGGAAATTTCCATGCGACATGGATCTGTCATCACAACCTGGTCAAAAAGAACATTAGTGCCATCTGGGGTTATACTCGGATCTGCGAAGTTGCCATACACATTACTTTTCTGTAACTTTGAATTTGTAGGAAAATAATATGTGATGCTTCCTCGAGTTTGGTCAGCCATACACGAATTATCTTGTTGTAACCCCACAGATGCGACTAATCCGGTAACGTCGTTGACTGCAAAATCATTGCCATTAATATGGATAGAGTAGCTACCATACCTTTCGCCAACTGCCCTGTAGCTCTGCAGATTAAGACCAGAATTGTCGCCGTTGATAGCCACATCTAAGTAACCTTCCTTCGAAAGCAATTTCTTTGAACTAGTCAAGTTAAGTGAGCTGGCCGAATTATTGATTATAAAGACTCCCGCAAATGAAGCAATTACAGCTATTAACATTAGTGCGACTTCGAACGTAGCGTGACTCTTAACTGTTTTTGTAAATTGTGTTATACGAACTGAGGCAGGGAATACGTATAGGTCGCTGAGCGCGATCTCGCCGAGCTTCTTTCCCTTTAAATTCTCAACTCTCTCTACTACTGAGGGATGAGTTTGGAAAAAAAACTTATAAACTTTGTTCTCAGTTCTGTATGGCCCAATTCCCTTTTCTCCGTACTCATTTAGAAATGCCGTTAGCCCCACTCCCGAACCCATCATACCTGCGCTGAAATCATCGGCAGCCAATTCGTGACCTCTCATGATTTTCTTGATAACCATATGCATCAAAACAAAGCCTAAGTAGACGGCCAAAAGCACTATAGGGATACCTTTGGCAGAGGCTTTCATAATCGAACCAGAAAGGTAGGCGATTGCACCAGTTCCCACGAGGTAAGCCACTATGAAATTAGCCAGGTTGAGAAAAAGAATCCAAGCAAGCGCACGTCGTAACGGGTCTTTGCGCAAAAAGTGGCCGTATTCATGAAGAATTACCGAATCAACTAAATCAATATTCTGGCTGTGTAAATCTAAATATAGTTTTGCCTTCAATACCCCAGAAACTCCTCCGAATCTAAGTGACTGAGGGTTTCTGTTCCTAGGTGGCTTTACAACCTTTGAAAGCTCTATGCCAAGTAATGCCGATAACCGTCTTGCCTCATTTGCCTCTAGCTGAAATTGAGGATCGATAGTTGGGGGGCGCTTTTTATTGCGTAAGAGGAGTACTAAAGTTAAAGCCAGAAGCACAAGAGCAGGACCGATGAAGTATGCAGTAAAGGATCCAAATTCCGCAGTCTTCGAATAAGAAATTAAAGATAAAGATAAGATACCTAAGCTGTACACCAATGAGCTTGCAAAATAATTCCGAAATTTTGGCACTGGTAGCCGCCCCGCATTTAGTGGGTTTTTTGAGACTTTAACAATAATTGGGAAAACAATTAGCTGAGCTATAATTAGAAGAGCAAATAACCCCCAGACGTATGTTAAGGCAAAGCCAGTTGAATCGTATGAGTGATATTTTCCAAGAAGAGCTCCGTCTAAAGGATATTTTATATTGAAAAGAGCCAGCAAGATAATCATAAGTATCGATAGCGATCGGAGAGATCTCGCAAGCGCTATGGTGTTTTGAAGCCGAAGACTTTTTGCGTCCAAGAGGGCTTCATCACTTGAATCGTTTATGGTCATTTCAAGTTACTTTACTTCAAGGATGCTATAGCTTCTTGGATATTAAAACTTGATGTAAATTGGAGTAAATCTAATTTCAATTTAAAATCTGTAAATCTCCCTATAAGTTAATGAGTTCCGATATTAGATCGGCGGGATGTGGGAGAAAATCAAATAATCAAGTGGTTAAGGCCCAATTGTACTGGACTAGTTTGCAAATTGACGAGTTATGAAATTTGCCCATTCAAAATGCAATTTTGCTTCCCCCGAATAAATGGTAAAAACCAAGGTATTTAGTGAACTAACTGATTTGCAGACAAGGTCAGGGTTCTACTTCGCACTTAGGTAGTTGCCCAATATGCTCACGTGGCAATCCGAGAGTTTGATTAATGCATCCAAGCATCGGCTTGAATGAAAACTTTAAGTCAATTTTGTCGCAATTATCTTGGATTTGAGAGAGTGCCAATAACATTTGACAGGCGATAATAGGGCAGCTGGCTCCAAAACCTTCAAAACTATGGTATTATGTTCGCCATAGAGTAATAGCGCCATTCTTGGCGCACGAAGTTCAGTAAGCTTCGTTTTTCGTTTTCACTACGTTCCTTCTTTTAAGGTCTCGATGTGGGGACACCTTTATAAGAAAGTAGTAAATAATGCAAGATTCATTTAGAGATCTAGGTCTTTCTGGCGCACTATGTGCGGAATTAGAACGGTCAGGCTTTGATCAGCCTTTTCCAATTCAGCTTCAATCAATCGAAAAAATCCTGGAAGGGCGAGATATTCTAGGTCGTGCGCCTACGGGTTCAGGCAAGACTTTCGCCTTTGGCCTTCCACTATTGGAGATAAAGACCAAGCCCTCAAGGCGTCGTCCTGTGAGTCTGGTGCTTACTCCGACAAGAGAATTAGCCTCTCAAATTGTTGGCGCACTTGAACCATTTGCCAAAGTCAAGAATAAGCGGCTTGCTGCAATCTATGGTGGAGTTAGCTACTTGCCGCAGAGGAAGAAACTCGACATGGGAGTCGACATTGTTGTTGCTTGCCCTGGACGGCTTCTTGATCTTATTGAGCAGGGTTCAATTTATTTGGATGGTGTGGAAACTTTAGTAATTGACGAAGCAGACAGAATGGCTGACATGGGATTCATGCCGGATGTGAAGAGAATTGTTGATTTGACTACTCCTGGCCGTCAAATTGTATTGTTCTCGGCAACCCTTGATAGTGATGTTGCAAAGTTGACCAAACGATACCAACACGAACCATTCACCGTCGAGGTAGAGGCTAGTGATGAAGAAATCTCCAATGTACGTCATGAGTTCTGGGCAGTTAAGCGAGACAAGAAAATGCAATACATGGCAGGAGCCATTGCCAGCTTTGATTCAGCCATCATCTTTTCAAGGACGAGACATGGAGCGGAGTCAATTATGACCGGCCTAAGAAAATACGGAATTAGGGCCGAATCAATTCACGGCGGCAAAAGTCAAGCGCAGAGAAGTCGAGCACTTGAGAAATTTATTGATAAAAAGGTTTCAGCCCTTGTTGCTACAGATGTTTGTGCACGTGGAATTGATGTTGAAAATGTAAGTGGGGTTGTTCATTACGATCCACCTGAGGATTCTAAAGACTACGTCCACCGTTCTGGAAGAACTGGTCGCGCTGGCCAAAGCGGAGTGGTTATTTCTTTAGTTGGAGATGACCAAGTTCGCAAGGTGAAAAAGTTGGTGCAACCTCTTGGAATCGAGTTCAGTTTCACTAAGCCAGACTTCAAGGATGGAATGCCTGAAATGTCAGCTTACGAACCACGTCAAGACTATGATAGAGAGCCACAGAATCGCGGGCGCAGCCGTCGGCCTCAACCTAGAGGCAGATCTTATGCAAGATCTTCATCGAGATAATAAATCAATCTGACTCGAAATTAAGAATCTAAAATAATTCAAATGTGTTACTGATTGCAGGCGCATTCAGTAACACTTGTCTAATTTCGATATATGAATCTGCAATTATCTTGCATAATAAATCGTTGAGAGCCCTAAGTCAGTACTTGCTGGTTTGAAGTAGCGGGGGCACAGCAGTTGTACTCACAGATGGAGGCGCTTCTGTTACAACTGGAGTCGGAGAAGTTGTTGGAACTGTGATTCCCGGCGAGCCTTGATTGCCG
>JABEUL010000004.1 GCA_013044465.1 Acidimicrobiales bacterium | reverse complement strand
TACAGCTCCCGCTTCTCAAGATCCAGCTATTGCGCCTGAATGGGAGGATCCCGCCGGAGTGCCAATTTCAGCAGTTCTTTTAGGAGGGAGAAGATCTTCTGTAGTTCCCTTGATTCACGAGGCAACTTCATGGCAACACGGAGTATTTTTAGGTTCAATCATGGCATCTGAGACTACAGCCGCGGCCAAAGGCACAGCGGGTGTCTTAAGGAGAGACCCATTTGCAATGCTTCCTTTTTGTGGATATAACATGGCAGATTACTTTGGTCACTGGCTTTCAATGGCCGAGCGGACTAACGAGGAAAACCTTCCCAAGATCTTTTACGTTAACTGGTTTAGAAAAGACGCTAATGGCAAGTGGCTTTGGCCTGGATACGGTGAAAACTCACGAGTTCTCGAGTGGGTTTTCAATCGGGTTGACAACAACGCTTTAGCCAAAGAAACTTCTATTGGTCTGATCCCAACCACCGAGTCTCTTAAAGTCGATGGATTGGATATGTCGAGTGAAGATCTAGAAGCACTCTTAGAGGTTGACGACTCCGATTGGCGAAATGAAATTCCCTCGATTGAAGAGCACTATGCAAAATTTGGCGACAAATTACCAAAAGCACTTAGAGTTGAGTTGGAAAACTTAAAGAGCCGACTGGGGATTTAACTCAACTTGATTCAATAACCAATTGGATTACAAGCACTACCCAAATCAAGCGATTTCTTAGAAGCCAACCGTAACTATTCCCTGTTTCGTTGTTGATGAAATATTGCTCGACGGCCAGTTAAGTAGGAAGCTGCTCCAACTGAAGCAACTGCTGCAATTAAGGCTTCGCCCGCGGTAATAGGCATGGCAACTACTACGGCTAATAAACTTCCCAACACCCAAACAAGTTGCAATTGAGTCTCCACGCGGGCAAAAGCTCGCCCTTGTGCCTCTACTGGAACATGGTTTTGGACTAAAGAATCAAGAGAAGGCCGGGCCAGAGACACATTTAAGCCCACAGAAAATGTGAGAAAAGACTCCATCCCCAGCCCACCAACAAAAGCCGCAACTGCTGCACTCAAAGTGATGACAATCATCGCGTAAAGGAGAATTTGCTCCTCTTTGATCCTTCTTCTTACATATGGAACTATCACTGTTCCAAGCAGTCCTCCAATTGCACTAGTAGCCAGCACCGCTCCATACCAGTAGGTGGCGGCTTTGGCATCTTTTAATGCAAAGGCTATGAGAAATGTCATAAAACCAACTTCACCTCGCAATACTGACATGGCACTAAGGGCGAGGAAGGCTTGAGGTGACGACCAAATCCCGCCAGTTGCGCCCTTTTCTCCGGGATTCCAAATATCTTCGTCATCTGGACTTGGACCAAAAGCGATATCGGCTCTGCTTTTCTTGAGCCTCTTTAGACGAACTCCTAAGATTGCAGCAGCTGCAAATACAAAGATGTCTAATCTCAAAACCCAACCCGCTCCAATTAGCTCCAGAATAAGAGCTCCCGGGATTGATGCAGTCATCCCTGCTATTGATGCCAGGAACGCCAACCTTGCATTGGCTGAAGCAAGGTCAGTATCTGCCGGGACCATATCGGGCACTAAAGCACCTCTGGTAACTACATAGACCTTTGAAGCTACTAACAATCCAAAAGCCTCAGGAAACAAAAATAAGCTCTTGATGTCCCCTGCCATGAAAAAACAGATCACTACCCGGGCAATGCCAGAGGAAATCACCATTGTTCTTCTCATGTGCCGTCCTCGATCTAATATCGGACCCAGAAACGGTGCAACAACGGCAAATGGAGCCATTGTAAGAAGGAGATACAAGATAACGTGTCCTCTAGCTGCATTCATAGATATTGAAAAGAAAAGCGAGCCAGCAAGAGAAATAGTAACTAATGTATCTCCGGCAATCATTACCATGTGGAGAAGGGCGAGTTTCCCAAATGGTGATTTCTGGTCTAACAGGTCTGCAAAAGCGTTTTTGGCAACAGATTGCAGCTTTGCCATACGTCTTGAACGTTCACCCATATCATCGATGCTAAAACATTCTCACCCTCTAAATCGACCAACTTGAAAACTAAATTAGTAAAATCTAATTTAATCCGATTTCAAATCCTCCATAGCCGAATCTCTTATTGGGAAAAACCCTATCTAAGCCCTATAAATTTCGGATTGAAATATTCCTACCAGAAGTTTTAATGACTGACAACTAGTAATCGCGACAGGCTGTTATAGTTTGAGAAGAACGAGTTGAATTGATTTATAATTAGTTTTACGGATGAGCTTTAATTTAATGCTGGAATAAATTGAACTCAACTGGAATTAGGTGCACCAGACAGGCAGATATATTTCTGATGACCAGAGTTGACAATAAGTACTCCCGCTATTGGGAAAAGCTCAAAGCACACAAGATTTCCGCGGTTTCGATTCTGCCACTAAGGGCATTTCTTGGATTTACATTTACCTTCGCTGGCCTTCAAAAACTTGCTAACCCAGCCTTTGTATCTCCTAATTCTCCGATTTCTATCCAATCCCAGTTCCAGGCTTATGCCAGACATTCACCGATTGGATCACTAATAAGCCCGCTTCTTCACGACGCAGAATTAGTTGGAGTGATCATTGCCATTGGAGAACTTGCAGTTGGCATAGGGACGCTTTTGGGATTACTTTCTAAATTGGCGGCATGTGGAGGAATGGCGATTTCCTTTATGTTGTTCCTTACTGTTTCATTTCACGCTACTCCTTATTACACAGGTTCTGACATAGTATTTGTGTTCGCCTGGCTGCCACTTGTTCTTGGGGCAACTGGAAATCTTTTGTCTGTAGATGGTTACTTGGCCAAATATATGCACCGTGAAAAAGCCAAGGCAGCCATTGAGGAGGCCAATACCCGAGTAATAAATAGACGCCAAGCAATCAAAACTATAACTTGGTCAGTTGCAGGAGCCAGCGTCTTGCTGGCAGGTGCGGCAGCTGCCATTGGCAGGCTGATGAGTGCAGGAAATCCCGCCAGTTCACTTTCACCAACTCTTCCATCGCTAGGTCCAACTAAATCTAGTTTGCCACCTATCTCAGGCACTACGTCTACAAATGCGAACCCACCCGCAAACGGTGCTACAACAAGTTCTCCTCCTGTAGCAAACACCACTTCACCAGTGACTCAGGCGCCAGGACCATCCGCGCTGCCTCCTGGAACACCTATTGGAAGTGCTGCTTCCTTACCTCCGGGGCGATTGGCTTCCTTTACCGATCCCAATACCGGCGACCCAGCCATTGCCTACCACCTGCAATCTGGGGGATTTGTGGCATTTGATGCTGTGTGTCCACATGCAGGGTGCACCGTAGTGGCACTTCAAAGCCAGGGAATTTATGAATGCCCATGCCATGGTTCTCAGTTTTCACTTGACAACGGATCTCTCCTACAAGGTCCGGCAGCCACTGGACTTAAATCACTCGGAATCGCCCAAGGCTCCGATGGCAACCTTTATATTTCTAATTAAAGCTTTTCAAATTCCTTATACCCGGTAGATTCAAGCTCGACTGCAAGCTCAGGACCGCCAGATCTCACGATGGTCCCCCCAACTAATACGTGAACTTCAGTGGGAATAAGAACTTCCAGCAACCTCGAGTAATGAGTAACTGCAAGAACAGTCATTCCGGTATCTTTGGAAGCCTTGGCAACCATAGATGCCAAAAGTTCAAGTGCGTCAACATCTAGCCCCGAATCAAGTTCGTCCAAAATTGCCATCGTCTTTTTTAACGCGAGTAATTGGAGTATCTCTATACGTTTTCTCTCGCCGCCAGAAAGGTCTACATTTACTCCTCGCTCCATTAGGGAATCTGGCATTGAAAGCTCTTTATTGACTAATTCAACTCTTCGCATCAACTCTTCGCTTGGAAGATCTTGGCAAGCTGCACTCATAAGCTCAATCGGTGTCACCCCTGGAATCTCGAGTGGGTACTGGGATGCTACAAAAAGTCCGGCCTGACCCCTTTTTGTCGGAGACATATCGGTAATATCCTGGCCGTTAAATTCAATTTTTCCAGCGGTAATTTCATATCCCGGTTTTCCAGAAAGCACGTTGGCAAGAGTGGACTTCCCTGATCCATTAGGCCCCATTATTGCCACAATACTTCCCTTTTTTACATCAAGATCAAGTCCCTTGAGAACTTCTTTACCTGAGATCTTCGCGCAAAGTCCTTCAATGTGTAAAATTCCCTTAGATGTTGAATTAGTCACTTTATTAAATCCTTATTAAAACGCATGCCACTAAATGCTCACCCATACTGCCCCATTACCAATTTCAGCGGCATATGTCTTAATTGGCCTTGTTGCTGGCAGAGAAAGTACTTCTCCTGTTTTGAGTGAAAATTGAGCTCCATGTCTTGGGCATTCAACAGTAAGTTCTTCTAAATCAACTTCGCCCTCTGATAGTGAGTACTTTTGATGGGAGCAGGTGTCTTCTACAATGTAAATCTCACCCTCACTTTTTAGCACTGCCAAAGTTTCTTTACCAAAGTCAAACTTGGTTAGCACTCCCTCTTTCAGTTCTTCAACTTCACAAACTTTTACCTTTGAAGTCAATTGACAGACTCCTCTGCCGAGTTTTTCTCCAACCAGGTAGTAGCAAACTTAGCTATAGTTCGACTTGTCACTTTATCTAACGTTGATTTCTGGAAACCCTTTACGAGCAATGCTCGTGCAACTTCTTCACTGATTCCCCTGCTCTCTAGGTAATGGAGCTGTTCTTGAGAAAGTGGACCCACCGCGGAAGCGTGATCGCATCTCACATCGTTTTCTTCAATATCAAGATTCGGCACAGACTCAGCGTGTGCCGAATCAGATAGAAGTAAGTTCCTATTAGTCTGTTTAGCCGATGATTTCTTCGCTCCGTGATTCATCCGAACAAGACCAGTAGTTACACTCTCACTTTCATCGTCGAGCACTACTGCAGACACCATCTCGCTCACTGAAAAACGTCCAGAATGATCCTGCTTAGTTCTAAGGTCATGACAAGCAGAGCCTCTCCCTACAGTTATTGCCCCTTGGAAACTAGAACTTGCGCTTCCCTCGTGGAAAGTATCGATACGATCTCGAGTTATTGCCCCGCCGGTTGAAACTGCTACTGATTCGAGATGAGCATCGTTTCCAATTTCTGACACCTGCAGGGACACCTGGTTTGTCTCATTGCTCAATCCTTGCAATCGCATGTATTTAAGCTTTG
>JABEUL010000035.1 GCA_013044465.1 Acidimicrobiales bacterium | reverse complement strand
CTGCTAGTCTGAAGGATTTAGTCCGTGAAGGATGATCTTCAGCTCAATCAAGCTCAAAACATTAGAAGTGAGGCTCGTTTAAAGTTGCGAGATGCAATATTGGATAGCGCAAGAAATCTTGCAATTGATAGAGGCTGGTCAGATGTCAGGATGGGCCAGATTGCCTCCGCAGTTGGGATAAGTCGCCAAAGCCTCTATACGGAATTTGGCGACAAAGAGGAACTTGGCAAAAAGATGGTCATTAGAGAGTCATCGCGATTCTTCGATGGAATAAGGGCTGCCCTAAATGCACATCCGACAGATTTAGTTGCAGCTGTTCAATCTGCGGTCGAATTGACTTTAAGAGAGGCATATAGTGATCCTCTACTCCACTCCATTCTCACCAACGCAAGAGGCGGCGACTCGAGCTTAATTAGGTCCCTGACTACCGAGTCGGCTCCAATTCTCAACGGAGCGAGCGAAGTCATTCTTAATTATGTGAGATCAAACCATCCACTGCTTCCAGAAGATTTGGTTTTGGATGTAGTTGACTCCATAATACGTCTCACTGTAAGTCATCTGGTACTCCCGGTTGAAGAACCTGAGATTGTAGCCAAGAGGCTTGCACGACTTACTGCACTTGTTGTCAATGCATCTGTAGGCGCATCCGTACAACCCGAGTTTTAATCACACTATTTAGAAGAGAAGATGAAAAAGTTAAGTCACTGACTTTAAATGTCTTCACTGTATTGGATGAAGATATTATACACAGAACTATCTTGCTTGCTTGATCTGGCATTTGCTCTAAGAGTAATAACCCTATACATCAATAATGAAGTGAACCGAGCCACTAGGAGCCTAAAAGCAAAAAGACTCTATAGCATGTGCAATCTGAAACAGGCAACATGGAGCTTCGCTTCCAATTTAAGCGGGGGACGGGATCTAGCTGTCTAGGAGAGTAAATGTTCTAGAAAACTACTTCAGCAAAGTAAAATTACCCAACTTGTTTTTGAATGCGTGAAATAATGTACGTGGCTATGCTCAGAGCAGTCGCAATTGCCAATAAAAGGTAACTTTCGCTCCATTCAAACGAATGAAATTGCAAACTCCAAAGATATGGCGAGATATTGTCAACTTTTACGATCTGGAGCATGAAAAAAGGCGTGGCAAAATAAATTGAAATGCTCACTAGGCCAGTTACAAAGTGGCACTTAGATTCACTTGAGATTACCTTTGAGAAAAAAGCAGCAACTGATACTGCAGCTATGACATCTACGAATGGGAGCACTGATCCAAACACCGGGCCGCCAATTACAAAAGGGCTACTAAAAGTCTGGTCAAAGTTGAAGCTATGCCATACAAAAATGGCTCCTGCTATAAGTATAAAAGAGTAAATAATGGATCTAATTGCCAATGAGGTGACTTCAGAAACTTTGGCACGATAGTTTGGATACCCGAGCTTGTTCATCTTTGAGGT
The DNA here is from genome assembly GCA_013044465.1 of Acidimicrobiales bacterium. Taxonomy (GTDB): domain Bacteria; phylum Actinomycetota; class Acidimicrobiia; order Acidimicrobiales; family JABEUL01; genus JABEUL01. The sequence continues at coordinate 4,793 of JABEUL010000035.1, read as the reverse complement.
TTTTAAGTAATATCCGGAAAGAAATATGCCGGCGCCGAAAAAAGTGGGTACAAATAGATTAAGTATCCACGTAAGAAAAACAAGAGAGTTTGGAGGAACTAGCTTACATACTGGCTTAAAAATGCCTGCATGCGCACAACTACTTACCCACGATATTTCGGGAATATATTGACTACCGTATTTACGTTCGTAAATACGGATTAGCAAAAAGTAGAGTACACCAGCTAACATCCAAGCCAGAACAGGGAAAAAGTTCGGCGAGTTAATCACCGTCTCAATGGGCCGTGTTGTCTTGACCCTTTCCAGAGTTCCGGCAGAACTCGTCGAAGTCGAACTCTCCTCATAAAGATGAGTACCTCTGCCACTTCGCAGACTATTGATGTTACCAAGGTTCGAGATTATCTTCAAATGAGGCAACACGGTCCTGTATCACAATGACCACTATCCAGATTCATGCTTTTGCGTCAAAAGCAGTTCACCATTAGCGTAGAGAAGTTCCATTTAGGCACCAGACTGTATTTCTATGTATTTCCGTATAGATAGTGTCTGGTGAGTACTCGTTTCATTGGTACCTTAGCTTGAATTCATGGCGTATCAAGCCATGTTGTTCTTTAGATTCTATAAAAACTTGTTTTTAAAGTCAGATGAGGTCAAATGAAGATCAGCAGATTTAAGTTGTGCGCGTGAACTCGCGTTTAAGAATTACAAGGAGATGTATTCCTAATATCCAGCAACGTGCAGCGAACACCGCATAATTGGGTTACATTGGATTAGTAATGGTTAAGAAAGTGATTTGTAGAGTTCGGCATGGATTTGTTAGGACTCTGTTAACGTTTTCAATTGTGTTCAATTCAATATTTGTTGTAGAAATGTTTCATTCTAGGCAAGCCATAGCGGCGTCTCCGGTATGGAGTGAAATAGCAGCTTATCCAAATCTGAACTATTCTTTAAACTCCATTTCCTGTTTGAGTTCAAGCGAATGTGTAGCAGTTGGAGCTTATACATCTACATCCGCAGTTGCATTGAGTGTGTCAAATTCTGGCTCTTCGTTTTTGAATTTACCAAGTGGAATAAGCGATTTGAACGGCATTGACTGTCCAGACGCAAAAACATGTATTGCAGTTGGACAATCCATAGATCCGACCACGTTGAAATCTATGGCTTCTATTGCAATCACCCTAGATGGTGCGAGTGACTGGACCGAGGGATTTATCTCAAACTCAGTCACGGATCTAAATGCTGTCAGCTGCTTGAGTGTGGATAACTGCGTTGCCATTGGGATAAATTCACTAGGTAGTTCAATAGTCGCTACAACTTTCAATGGAGGTTTTAACTGGAATATTCAGCCTTTTATATTGTCAACTAACTCGGCATCGCAACTTTCCTGCACCCCTACCGCTTGTTATGCAATAGGAACATACAATTCACAACCTTCAATGGTGCTATCAAACAACGCGGGTGCCTCTTGGAGCCAAATATCGATTCCAAGTAACTTTAATTCTTTAGACAATATTTCATGTCCCAGCTACGGAATCTGCATGATTTCTGGCGACGATTTTTCAGGAAACGCGCTTAGCGCATCGACCCAGAACAATGGGATCGTTTGGAATACCTCAAACTTAGGAACTGCAATTCCTTCAGCTTTAGAATGCATCGCTACTACTGAGTGCTTACAATCGGTTCAGGGTAGCTCGTCAGGGTTGCTGTACTATTCATCGAACTTCGGAGTTTCCTGGCAACTTTCAAGTGTTCCAAGTCAAGTTTCACATATTGATTATTTGGCTTGCCCGCTGCAAAATGTCTGTATTGCGACAGGCAGTTCCACTAATTCAAATCCAATAGTTATCCAGAGTAGTTCAACCAATTCGTCTTGGACGATTACCAATCTTCCATCAGGAATAAATTCATTATCCGATTTAAGCTGTCTTTCATCTGATATTTGTTTCGCAAATGCAACTGTATACAGTCCAACAACTACTAGCTCTTCGCCAATTTTATACTACACCTCAAATGGAGGCGCCGCCTCGACTACAATACAACTCCCACCATCTATGAATTCATTGACCTCTTTTTCCTGCCCAGATACTACCCAGTGTTATGTAGTAGGCATGAATCAATTTGGAAAAGTAATTGGATACGACACTTCCAATTTGGGAGCTACATGGACGGAAATTTCATTTCCACTTGATATCACTACGATTTCGCATCTAGTCTGTCAGAATAGTTACACCTGTATGGTAGATGGTACTTCGTCATCTGCCGGATACGTATCACTTTTTACTTCAAACTCTGGTAGTTCATGGTCGGAGTCTGCACTGCCAACGTCTTCGACATATGCCGGTGAAATTTCGTGTTCCAACACAAGCTCCTGTTATATTTTGTCGACAAATAATTCGGGCCAAGCTATAGTTTTGGTTACGAGCAATAGTGGGAGTTCATGGATTGAAGAAAGTATGCCCAATGGGGTCACGACATTGTCTTCAATTTCTTGCTCTACGGCAACAAACTGTATTGCAGTAGGAGGGGGCCAGTATGCAATAGAGGTGATCGTCGGGACCACTAATGGAGTTAATTGGAATCTCCAGTCATTTCCCAGTGGGGTGTCAATGTTAAATTCAGTCGATTGCACGTCTGCGTCGTACTGTGTAGTTGTAGGAAGTGGCTCGCTTGTAACCACAGACGGTGGAGTTACCTGGAATACACTACCAATTCCGAGTCCGATAGCAGCTCTCAAGTCTATTTCATGCACTTCTTCGGGTAATTGTTTTGCAGACGGCATTGGAAGTTCACAGGTAGGGCCAGTATTTATTGGTTACAATACCTATCCGACCATTTCTAGCGTTTCACCTGATTTGTCTTCCTTGTCTGGAGGTGGAACTATTTCAATATTTGGGGGAAATTTCACTGGTGCAACCCAGGTAAGCTTTGGTAACACTTCTACAACTAATTTCACAGTCGTATCGGATAATCAAATCGACGTAACGGTACCTCCGTCCTCTCAGGCGGGTCGTGTTGGGATTACCGTTGCCAATTCAAATGGTCAATCAAACGATGAAGCTTTTTACTATACAACTGGCGGCATATATATGCCAGTTAGCCCATATAGGATATGCGATACTAGACCGAACTCGATTTCAACTTCGAGTAACCAATGCAATAACAATGGGCTTGGAGGGACCTTGACAAATTCAAATGAAAGCCTGACATTTAATTCACTTGGTTTAGATGGGGTTCCAAGTGACGCCACAGCGATAGTCGCGAACATTACAGCAGTGGGCCCAAGCGACAGTGGTTATCTAACTGTGTTTCCCAGTGGGACCAACAAGCCTGCCACTTCATCTTTGAATTTTTCAAGCGGTGAGTATGCCGTTGCAAATTTCGTAGAGATTCCACTTGGCACCCTTGGAGGAGTTACAGTTACTAATTTCATGGGATCAGTTGATGTTTTGGTTGATCTGGAGGGCTATGTCATCCCAGATACTGGCACAGGTCAAGGTTTGTTTACCCCAGTTGCCCCATTTCGTCTAGCTGACACACGTCCCGGCGCAACAGATCCGTCGACTTACGCCAACGAGACCTTAGCTGCAGATTCTTATCGAACTTTTCAAATTCTGGGAGCTGGCAACATTCCTGCGTCAGGGGTTTCTGCAGTAGTACTGAATGTTACGGAAGCGGATTCGTCAAGCGCGGGATTTGTTAGTGTTTCGCCATCTCCCTTTACGAGCCAGCCTACGTTTTCAAATCTTAACTTTGCTGCAGGTGCAGTTGTGCCCAACAGAGTCATTGTTCCAGTAACTACCACGGGAAATATCTATGTATTCTCAAACGTCTCAACCGATGTAATTGTTGACGTTTCTGGCTACTTTAGCGCAGCTGGAATATCTAATACTGGGGCACTCTATTTTCCGATAGAACCTACGAGAATTGTTGATACTAGAACTAATTCGGGATATCAAGATCAAGGCCAACATCTTCAAGGAGGCGCATCTATCGGACTCGGAAATCCTGACTACATAGATGTATTAAATGTGAACAACGATGGAATTACACAATCTACTGTCGCCGTAGTTGCAAATCTAACAATTACCAATACGTTGTTTCCGGGATTTGCAACCTCGTACCCCGATGGCCCAAGTCCGCCAGATACCTCAGATGTCAACTGGCAATCGGGAGAGACGGTTCCCAATGCAATCGTCACTCCTGTATCAAACTCAGATATATTTGACGTTGGAGCCAATTCGTCTTGTGACGTTATTGTCGATGTGTTTGGCTACTATTCCGTCCCTTAATTGGAGGTAATTGCTAGCCACTTCCTTGTAGCAATATGTGCTCTAGCTGAAATCTGCATGTACACCTTGTGGGAATCTCAACGATCAAATTAACATCAAGGGCGAAACTACTCTTTCAAGACGCTTTCAACAGTGATTCGCATTCTCAAAATGTGGATTTGTGGTCGAAAAAGCCATCCTGATTCCAGTTCCCCTTAATGAACTAACAATTGAAACAGGTGCACAAGTCAAAAATAGACCATCCTGTAGCACTTCGCAAAGCACGACAACCTCAATATCGCCTTTGGCCATAAGAATGGCGCTACTTAAATGAAAAAAAGTCATTCAAGTTGAACAATTGCCGAGTTATAGCTAAAGTAATTACTATTCAATTACTTAAAACTAGAAATTAAGATAAAATATGATCAAACTTATATCTCGCTTGACCTTAACCACTTTTGTATCGGTTATCTGTTTGGGTGTTTTGAGTCCTCTTGTTGTGGCAGCTACGCCAACTGTAGTTCT